>CAZCEE010000020.1:0-17223 GCA_964497165.1 uncultured Schumannella sp.
CCTGCAGAGCCGCCGGTGATCCACGGGTTCACGGCGGCCGAGCGGTTCTTCCTCGGCTGGGCGCAAGCTTGGCGCACGAAGCTGCGCGACGAAGAGGCGCTGCGCCTGCTGTCGATCGACCCGCACTCGCCCGCAGAGTTCCGGTGCAACCAGATCGTCCGTAACATCGACGTGTTCTACGCGACGTTCGGCGTCACCGAACGCGATGCTCTCTGGCTCGACCCGGAAGACAGAGTGACTATTTGGTAGAGGTGCAGGCTGGTACCCAGCGCCGCGAACGCGTGCGCTCCGCCCGCGTGCCCCGGCACCGGTCGACCCAGCCTGCCGAAGACTTCTCGGCGACGTTCACCGCGCTGGGTGACCTCGCCTACGACGGTGCGCAGGTGTCGGCATCCGTCACCGACCTCGACACCGGCAAGACCCTCGTCGCGATCGACGAACGCATCGTGCTGCCGACGGCGAGCATCGGCAAGATCCTGCTGCTCGTCGAGGTTTCGGCTCGGCTCACCGAGCGGGACTTCTCGGGGTACGGCATCCTCGACAAGACCCCGCGTGACGCGGTCGGGGACAGCGGCATCTGGCAGCACCTGCAGGCGCCCTCGCTGCCCGTCGCCGACCTCGCGACGCTCGTCGGCGCGACGAGCGACAACCTGGCGACGAACGTGCTGCTGCGGCAGGTGGGGCTGGATGCCGTGCGCGAGCGCACCGAATCGCTCGGCTTGCTGCGCACCGCCCTCCTCGACCTGGTCCGCGATTCGCGCGGACCCGACGACGCGCCGCAACTCTCGGTCGGGTCGACGGCGGAACTTGCCTGGCTGTTCGCGGCGCTCGCCCGCGGCGAGATCGTCGACACCCTCACCTCGAGTCGCGTGCTCGGCTGGCTGACGCTCAACTCCGACCTCTCGATGGTCGCGAGCGCGTTCGGGCTCGACCCGTTGTCGCACCGCGGCACCGACCACGGCGTGCTGCTGGTGAACAAGACCGGCACCGACACCGGGGTGCGGTCGGAAGCCGGCGTCCTGCGGGGCCCGCGCACCGCCGTCGCCTACGCGGCATCCGTTCAGTTCAACGACAGCGGGCTCGCGGCGCGACTCCGGGTGCTCGACGCCCTCCGGGTCGTCGGTCTCGACATCCTCGAGTACGTGCACTGACCCCCCCAAGTGGGGCCAAGATGGGAAGGTTCTCATCTTGTCCTCCTTTTGGAGGACCGCTACCGTGGGACCGGCGACCGGCGCGCGAACCCGAAACTCGCGTGCCACCCCAGGTCGTCCGCAATCCCCCATAACGACGCGATCCCGTCCGGGCCCCCGCCGGAGCGTCGTCACCCGAGCCGAGGCAGGGCATGCCCTCGGCGAGCTTCCCCCGAGGTTCCCCCATGCTCAAGCGTTTCCTTGCCGTGCTTACGACCGCCGTTCTGGCCCTTGGGCTTTCGCTCGGCGCGACCGCGCCGGCTTCTTCCAACAGTGAGACGTGCAACTCGATCGGCTACACGAAGTTCGACGCATCCTCGGGCTCCGAGAGCCTCCCCTGGGGCGAGCTGACGTGGTCGGGCCAGACCCTGAGCCACGTGCTGGGCGACGGCTGGTCGGTCGACCTCTGCATCAAGTCAGGGTCGCAAGCCGACACCACGACCTACCAGGACCGCACCGGCTCGGGCGCATTGACGATCTCGCAGGGAATCTCGCACATCGGCTACAAGGACCCCACGCACGCCAACGGCTTGACCTGCGATGTCGCGACGTTGTACAAGGGGTCGCCGCTGAGCAACGGCGACCACGTCAACATGGATGTCGTCATCGACGGCACCAAGCAGCAGGTGAACGCCTACGTCGACCTCTGGGAGGCCGGAGGCCCGACCCCGAAGCTCTCGGACTACGTCCTGACCATCACCCCGAAGTCGGGCGCCCAGTTCAAGGTTTCGATCCCGCAGGCGAACATCGACTCCGGCATCCTCGCCTTCGAGTACTCCTCCGGCTGGACCGGCTCGTGGACCGTCGAGTGGGTGCAGTACAACTCGTCGTACTTCAATCAGGACCGCAACGCAGGCAGCTTCTTGCACTGCCAGAAAGACATCCCGGTCGTGATCACGACCGTGCCGAGCGCGACGGCCCCGACGTGTGACGCCGACGGCACCCTCGTGCTGCCGAACACCGCCGACATCACGTGGAGCGGTGGGAGCAACGGCGACGGCCCCGGCGCGTACACGATCGTCGCGACGCCGGCGAGCGGCTACACATTGAGCGGCGCCCAGGACACCTGGGTGATCCAGGTGCTGCCGAAGGGCACCGACCTGTCGTGCGGACCCCCGCCGTGCATCGCCGCCAGCGACGTCAGCTACACCTACAACGCGGCGACCAACTCAGGCGTCGTGACGGTGGCCAACCCCGCCGGCTCGAGCGGCAAGCTCTGCAACGGCTTCTGGGTGACCGCAGTGAGCTGGAAGTACGCCGGCAGCAGCATCTGGCCGCAGAACCTCGACCAGAACAACCCCATGCCCGAGAACGGCGGCTCGTTCTTCGTCGACGAGGCGGGCAGCTACCCCTACGGCGCCGACGTCGAGTGCGGCCAGGGCGACATCTACGCCTCGTACGACGCGCAGCCGGTTCCCACCGCGGTTCTCAACGGCCCAAGCAACCCGTATGCGGAGCACTTCCTCCACCAGATGGGCTTCAGCGGCCCGTACCCCACGTGGACGCAGGATGCCGCGGGCTGCAACAAGGCGACCCCGGTCGCGCCGAGCGCGACGCCGATCACCGCATGCGACACCGACGGCTCGCTGACGTTCGGCCCGACGACGGGTGTCGTCTACAACCTGACCACCGGCAACGGCACGTCGGGCCTGTGGGAGGTCACCGCGACCCCCGCCACGAACTACTACTTCGACGGCCCGCAGGTGGTGACCTTCTCGGGTGACCTCGGAACGCCGAGCGACTGCACGGAGTCCGTGAAGCCGGGGATCACGCAAGCCGTCTGCGACACCGCAACCGGCGTCGTGACGAGCGGCTTCATCACCGTGCCGTCGACGCCCGGCCTCGACTACCGTCTGGGCACGACGCTGCTGACCCCGGGTTCGAAAATCGAACTCGGCGCCGGCGATCACACGATCACCGTGACCGAGCAGCCCAGCTACACCAACACGGGCGCGAGTTCGTTCCTGATCACGATCGCGAACGTGCCGAACTGCGACGACCCGGTGGAGTTCGTCGCACCGATCGTTCAGCACGAGATCTGCGACGCGACCACCGGCGAAATCTCCGATGCCGAGCTGACCTTCACCGCTGTCGAGCACGTGACCTACTCCCTCGACGGCACTGAGGTCGTCTTCCCGGTGGGCGAGACCACGGTGACCATTCCGGTGACCGCGGGCGACCACTCGGTGACCTACGAGTCGGCCCCGGGCTACTACCTGAAGGGCACCGCGCTCCTCACCTCGAAGACCGAGACCGTGACAGTCACGACTCCGGAGAGCTGTGACGACCCAGTCGAGTACGTGAAGCCCGTCGTGACACCCGAGTCGTGCGACGCGGTTCTCGGCGGAGAGAAGGACGGCATCGTGACCTTCACCGTCCCCGAGCACCTCACCTATGTCTTCGACGGCACCGAAGTCACCGCGGCCGACCTCACGATCGACAAGCCGGCAGGTACCTACTCCCTCGTCGTGACGGCCGAACCCGGCTACTTCATCACCGGAGGCGGAACGACCGAGACGTACCTCATCACCGTCGAGCCGGCGGAGAACTGCGTCACGATTCCGCTCGACCCGTTCGCGAACCCCGAGGAGTGCGTCGAGGGTTCGGTCGACGGTGACAAGAAAGCCGGCACAATCACGATCGTCAAGTCCGAACACGTCACCTGGCAGATCAGCAACGATCTCGACGGCGTCAAGCACGCGGTGGACACCAGCGGCGCCGGTCCGAATATCGTGTTCGACTACCCGGCTGGCAACTACCACGTGTGGGCGACGGCCGACCCTGGCTACACCCTGACGTCGCCGACCAGCTTCGCGCTCACGGTGCACGAGCCCACGCTCATCTGCAAGCTGACGGATCTTGCCGAGCTCCCTACGGGCGCCAGCTGGACCCAGCAGGTCTGCACGGCGACGGGCATCGTCGACCCGACGATCACGGTCGAGCCGTTCGTGGGCGTCAGCTACTTCCTCGACGGCGTGAAGATGAACCAGACCACCGTGACGGTGACGCCCGGCAACTACACCCTGACGGCAGCGGCCGACGATCCGACGAACACGGTCACCCAATCCGTCTGGCCGACGATCGCGCTCGTGGCGGCGTCGAGCACGATCTGCGGTGACCTGACGACCCTCGCCCTCACCGGTGAGACGCCGGCTGGTTGGCTCATCGTCGCGATTGTGCTTTTGCAGGCGGGCCTCGTGCTCGTCGCGATCCGGTTCGCCCGTGCCCGTCAGGCGGCTCGCCACCTGGCATGACCCGAGACGCGGTGCCCCGCCCACCCGCCGCCCCGAAAGGGAGAGGGGTGGGGCACCGTCATGCCCTCTTGACCAGGGATTTTCGGCGGAGTGCGAGATCTTCTCGAAAATGAGAGAAATCTCACCGCTACTCTCTTGTCCCCATTTCAGCCGACCGGTTAGCTGAGGATCGCCCACGACCCCGCGGGCAGCGCCCCGTGATCTCCCCCCGTAATCGGGCGCACGACGCAACACCCGTCCGAAACCTCGGTGCGTCGGCAACTCCCCCCACACCCGCATGCGCGCCTCGGTGCGCCTTTCCCCCGAATCAGGAAGTCCCCCATGCTCAGAAAGATTCTTGCGAGCCTCGCAACGCTCGCCATCGGAGTCGGTCTTGCCGTCACCGCGGCCCTTCCGGCACATGCAACCGACTCCAACCAGGAGTCCTACTGGGTCACCGAAGATGGTGAGACCTGCGTCAAGACCGACTTCACCGAGCCCAAGCCGGCCTCGTACACGCTCAGCGCGGGCTTCCTCGCAGGCAAGGACATCACCAAGGTGATCATCAAGGCCGGGTCCAGCAACGGGAATGGCCCGGGCGCCGTGACTTACGAGAACACCGCCTACTACGAGCACTCGTCGGTGGCCTTCGGGGCCGCCAACACCTGGTGGGTCCAAGTCGCCGATCTCGCGACTGAAACCTATGTCCACCGGGATGGCCCGATAGGCGGACCGGTCAGCCCCTCGGGTAAGGGCATCAGCCACGTAATCGTCTGTTACACGACGGTGCCGACTTCGGTCTTTGGTGACGCGACTGTTCAGGCTCAGACTTGTGACGAATCCACCTACACACTCGTGGATGGCTGGATCGCGCCGGTGGCGACGACGGGTGTGACCTATGAGCTGTACGCCGCAGACAAGACGACCCTGATCGACGGGACGTTCGACGCTCAGACGAGTCTCGCGTTTGGTACGTATTGGGTGAAGGTGCTGCCGGCGAGCAGTTCCTACACGGTGAGCGACGCCAACACCTGGCTCGAGCGCGTCGTCGGCGAGTTCGACGGAAGGTGCGCGCCGACTTCGGTCTTTGGTGACGCGACTGTTCAGGCTCAGACTTGTGACGTATCCACCTACACGCTCGTGGATGGCTGGATTGCGCCGGATCTGACGAAGACGGGAGTGACGTACGAGCTGTACGCCGCGGACAAGACGACCCTGATCGACGGGACGTTTGATGCTCAGACGAGTGTTGCGTTTGGTACGTATTGGGTGAAGGTGCTGCCGGCGAGCGATTCGTACACTGTGAGCGAGGCCAACACCTGGCTCGAGCGCGTCGTCGCCGCCCTCGGCGACGACTGCATCGGCGAGATCAAGACCCTCGGCGACCCGTTCGACACCCAGGAGTGCGTCGCGATCGGGGATGAGGAGCTCCCCTCGACCTGGTCTGCCACGCTGACCATCGTCCCGGCGGACCACGTGCAGTACCGCGTGTTCTTCCACGACGGGCTGGTCTGGGATGAGCAGGGCCTCTGGGTTCCGGGCGTGTACACCGCAGGACCGGGCGGCGACTTCCCCTACGGCACCAAGATCAAGGTCGTCGCTGAAGCGGTCGGCAACTACACCCTCACCGCCAATCCGCACGTGTGGGAGTACGAGTTCACCCAACCGTTCAACTGCCAGCAGTCCACCGAGGGCACCGTGACTCCCGTCGTCACCTTCGCGCAGACCTGCTCCGCAGGGGCGACGTACACGCTCGCGATTGAGGGAGGTGTGGCCGGCACGGTGCTGTTCTCGCTAAACGGCGGCCCCACGACTCAGGCGCTGGGTACGTTCGCGGTGGGTTCACCGTCGTCGATCTCGATCGTCGCCACCCCTGGACCCGGATCCGGCTTTGACAACGCACAGGACAACGAACTCACGTTCACGAAGGAGTTCCCGGCGCTCGCGGCCTGTGGCGACCTGACGACCCTCGCGCTGACGGGTGACAACGTCACCCCGACGCTGTGGGTCGCCGGTCTTCTCGGTCTGCTCGGCACGGCCCTCGTTCGGAGCGCCCGTCGGTTCAGCCGGGTGACCGCGCAGCACTGATCGTTCCGGGGTTCCGTCGACCCGCCCCAGTGGGGCGTTACGGCGGAACCCCGCTCCAATCTCAGGTGATCGGGCCCCCAAAGGTCAGGCCTCTGGATGAGCAGCATGCATCAGAAGTCATAAAGAAGCTCCGGGCGGATTCCCCCGACCGTCCCGTCGATCTGGTCGGTGCCACCTTCGGGGGTGGCACCGACCGCGGGGATCGCGGGACGGTTCGCCCGGCAGGCGCGGTTCGGCGCGCCAAGGCCCCGTCGCGTTCGCGTGACGGGGCCCCCTTCGTTTCAGAAGAGCCCGAGCAGCCTTCCCTGGTCGATTTATGAGAAAGTTCTCACCTTAACCCCTTGTCCCCCTTTAGGAGGACGCGCAAGCTAGGCCCACCCACGAAATACCCCTCGTGAGTTACCTCGACCCGAACGTAGGTGACGCGCGTTTCTATACGCCATCTTGGCTGAGTGAATCCCCCTCGCCGCGCCAATGCGCGCTCCGCCGACACGAGGCCCGGGTCATCCCCCCGAAGGGAAGACTCCAATGAAGAAGTTCCTCGCTACGGTCTCCGCCGTGGCGCTTTCGCTCGCGATGGTGGCGCTGCCCTCTTTCGCCGCTACGGCGGATCAGCCCGCCGACCTGCTCTGTACCGACATCACCGACGGCAGCTATTCGCCGAAAGTCGACGCCGATGCGAATGACCCGTTCTTTGTCAACATCCCGGATGGCTTCACGCTCGTTGCCTACTGCGTGAAAGCGGGAACCGAGCCGATCATCGTCACGCTCGGAACGCCGGTTGTCGGTCCTGCATCGGTGCAGATCGACCACCCGAACAAAGACAGCGTCAGCCACTACCAGCTAAAGCTCATCCCGACCGTCGTGGTCATCGACGTCTGTGACAACATCGATGGCGCCCAGGCGACTGTTCCTGAGGGCATGGTGCTCTCCGAGAACGGCACGAGTTGTGAGACGCCGCCGCCGCCCACTGATGTCTGCGACAACATCGACGGCAACCAGTCCGAGGTTCCCGAAGGTATGGTCCTGGCCGAGAACGGCACCAGCTGTGAGACGCCTGAGGACCCGGGCTGTGAGATCGACTGCCCGGACCTGCCCCTTGAGGTCTCCGGCACGGCGACTGACCAGGTCTGCGTGCCGAGCGGCGACGAACTGCCCGGCGACCTCGTCGACGGCTCGATCCAGCTCACCGTGTCCGATCTGGCTGGTGTGATCAAGATCGAGTACTCGAAGGACGGCGGCGCGACGACCGAGGTCGATCTCGCCAGCGACCTCCTCATCGAGGGCCTGGAACCGGGAACGTACGACTTCGTCGTGACGGTCGTTGACGGCTACGAGCTGGTGGACGACTTCTCGGTGACGGTCAAGGCCGACAACGACCCCGAGTGCAAGAAGGTGACGATCTGCCACTGGAACGAGGGTCAGGGCAACCAAGGCTCCTATCTCGAGATCGATGTCTCGGTGCAGTCGATCGTCAACCCGAACGGGCACGCGACTCACGAGAACGACATCATCCCGCCGTTCGACTACGACGGAGGCTCGTTCCCGGGGCTGAACCAGGATCTGGAAGTCGAGGGCTGTGGTGAACAGCTGCCGACCGAAGGCCCGATCACGCCGCTACCGACGTTCACTCCCGCCACGTGCTTTGCGGATGGCAGCTACACGCTGACCTCTCCGGCTGCGCAGGAGGGATTGCCGACCCCGTCGGTGTTCTGGTACGTCAACGGCGTGCTGACGGCTGACGGCACCTACTCGGTGGCGGCGCCGGCGAGCATCACGGTGAAGGCTGTGGCCAACACCGGGTACACGTTCGACGACTTCACAACCGAGCGGACATTCCCGGTGTACCAGTTCACCGCCCCCACGGCGTGTGACCTCACCACCCTCGCCTTCACCGGTACCGACACCCAGCCGGCGCTCGCCCTGACGGCCTTCCTCGGCCTCTTGGGTCTGGCGATGGTGCGGTCGGGCGTGCGGATCAACCGCAACAACCGTCAGGAGGCATAAGGAGCGCCGGGCGCTTTCCCCCGACCGCCCCGTCGATCTGGTCGGTGTCGCTTTTCGGAATCGGCACCGACTGCGGGGATCACGGGCCGGTTCGCCCGGAGTGGCGCGGTTCTGTCCGCGTCACTGCCCCGCCGCGTACGCGCGGCGGGGCCCCATCGTTGCGACCTCTGAACCGCTTCGGATGCTGTCAACCCCCGGGATCTTCGCCAGGAGCCTCGGCTAGGGTGATCACCTGACTTATCCGAAGAACGGAGTTGCAGATGAAAGGCAAGATCCTCTTCGTAGCGGGGCTGGGCCTGGGGTATCTCCTGGGAACCCGCGCCGGGCGAGAGAAGTACGACGAGCTGAAGGCCGCCGCGCTGAAGGTCTGGAACGACCCGCGCGTGCAGAAGCAGGTCGACGCGGTCGAAGATTTCGTGAAAGACAAGGCGCCCGATGTCGCGGAGTTCGTCTCCGACGGCGCGAAGACCCTCGTTGACAAGGTCTCGGGCAAGTCGACAGCTGCGAAGAAGCCTGCGACGCGACGCCCCGCGTCCGGCTCGAAGTCGTCCGGCTCGTCGTCGTCAGCTTCCTGAGTCATGTCGAGCGCAGGCCCTGTCGGCTCCGCGCCGCGTAAGAAGTCGGTGTTCGCGCTCGTCGCGGTGATCCCGACCCTCGTCACCGACCTGGTTCAGCGTGAAATCGACCTGGTCAAGACCGAACTGATCGCCAAGTTCAAAGCGCTCGGTATCGGGGCCGGCATCATTGCGGCGGCTCTCCTCGTGCTGTTGGCCATGCTCGGGGTGCTGCTGACCGCGGCGATCTTTGCGCTCACCCTGACCGGTTTGCCGGGCTGGGCGGCGGCGCTGATCGTGGCGGGTGCACTGCTGATCGTCGCCGTGATCCTCGGCCTGATCGGCTACGGGGTTCTCAAGAAGGGCGTACCGCCCGTGCCGACCGAGTCGATCGAGAGCATCAAGCGCGACATCCGCGCCATCAAGGGAATCGGAAAGCGAGGAACAACATGAGCACCATAGACGCGAAGAACCAGGCGGCGAAGGCCCGCGCCGATCTGGCCGCGACCCTCGACGCGCTCGAGGACCGCCTGAACGTGCCGAAACGTGTCAGCGAACTCGGCTCGAAGGCCGTCGCCGCCTACGAGAAGAACCCCATCCCGTGGATCATCGGCGGGGTGGCCGTCGCCGTCATCGCGGCTGGTCTCGTCGCCTGGGCGATCTTCAGCGACGACGACGACTGACGTCGCCCGCACCGCGCGCCGCGACGAGCGAGAATGGGGGGATGACCACCGCTCGCCCGCTCGCGTCGTGGCGCGTTCTCGTGCCCCGAGGCGGTAGCTGGGGTGACCGCGTCGCGGCGCGCGTGCGCGAATACGGCGGCATCCCGGTCGTGGCGCCGATGCTCAACTTCGCGAGCGCCGAAGACCCGGCCGCGCTCGCCAACGCCCTGCACGAGCTGCAGGATGGGCAGTTCGATTGGATCGTGCTGACGAGCGCGACGACCGTCGATGTGTTGCTCAGCCAAGGCACCCGGATTCCCGACGTGACCCGCGTCGCGGCCGTCGGTGAGACGACCGCGGCGGCGCTCACGCTCGCCGGCTACCGGGTCGACTTCGTGCCGACCTCCGACAACTCTGCGCGGGGGCTCGTCAAGGAGTGGCCGGCGAGCGACATCCGCGGGCGGGTGCTCGTGCCCCAGTCGGACGTCGCCGAGCCGACCCTCGTCGCGGGGCTCACGAAGCTCGGGTTCTCGGCGGAGTATGTGACCGCCTATCGCACCGTCGGCGTTCCGGTGTCGCCCGAGGTTGCGGCTGACGTCGCGAGTGGCAGGATCGGCGCGCTGCTCATCACCTCGGGAAGCGTCGCCCGTCAGGTCGCCGCCCAGCTCACGCCGCTGCCCGAGAGCACCGTGCTCGTCTGCATCGGCCCGCGGACCGCGTTCGATACGCGTGCGGCCGGACTTCCCGTACACGCGATCGCCGAGGAACGCACCTCCGACGCGCTCATCGCCGCGCTCGTCGACTACGTCACCGGCTAGCGCCTCACGCGACCAGCGAGAGCAACAGGAAGACCAGCCCGAGCAGGGGAGCGGCGCCCTGGATGAGGGCCGCACGGAGCATCTTCGGGTTCGAGGTGATGAGCACGACGGCAGCGAGCACCATGCTCGCGAGTGCGAACATCGCGATCGCGATCCCGCCCTCGCGCGAGAATCCGGTGCCGAGGAGCACGAGCCCGACCCCCGCGCCCAACGCGAGGAACACGTTGTAGAAACCCTGGTTGTATGCCATCGGCCGCAACACCTCGGCGTCACGCTCGTCGCGCACCCCGAACTGCTTCCAGGTGGACGGCCGACTCCAGAGCACGCTTTCGAGGGCGAAGATCCAGAGGTGGATGAGGGCGGCTAGAAGTACGAAGACCGATCCGATGATCGCGAACGTTGCGTTCATCCTCGGATTATCCCACGTCAGCCGAACAGGACCCGGGCTTCGTCGTAGCGATCCTGGGGCACGGTCTTGAGCTGCCCGAGCGCGTCAGAAAACGGCACCTCGATCATGTCCGTGCCGCGCAGCGCGACCATCTTGCCCCAGCGCTCGCGCAGGATCATGTCGATCGCAGTCATCCCGAACCGGGTGGCGAGCACACGGTCGTAGGCGGTCGGTGTGCCACCGCGTTGGATGTGGCCGAGCGTCGTGGCACGGGTTTCGATGCCGGTGCGGTCCTCGATGAGTGGGGCGAGGAGTTCGCCGATGCCGCCGAGGCGGGGCCGCCCGAAGGCGTCGAGACCGCGTTCGGAGTGCGCGTCGTCCATCGAGTCGAGTTTGAACCCCTCGGCGACGGAGATCAGCGGGGCACGACCGCGGTCGCGTGCGCTCTCCACCCACGCGATGATCTGGTCGAGGCTGGTCTTCTGCTCGGGGATGAGGATGGCGTGGGCACCTGCCGCCATCCCGGAGTGCAGCGCAATCCAGCCGACGTGCCGACCCATCACCTCCGCGACCATGCAGCGGCCGTGCGAGTCGCCCGTCGTGCGCAGCCGGTCCATCGCTTCGGTCGCGATCTGCACTGCGGTGTCGAAGCCGAACGTGTAATCGGTCGCCGAGAGGTCGTTGTCGATCGTCTTCGGCACGCCGACGATGGGGATGCCGGCATCCGCAAGTCGCTGCGCCGCCGCGAGTGTGCCCTCGCCGCCGATCGCGATGAGTGAATCGACGCCTCCCTCGGCCATGACCTCCGCGACCCGTTCGGCCCCGCCGAAGTCGAATGGGTTGGTGCGAGAGGAGCCGAGGATCGTGCCGCCCTGCTTCGAGATCCCCATCACCTGCGGTCGGCCGAGCGGCACGACGTCGTTCTCGACAAGCCCCTTCCAGCCCCAGCGGTAGCCGACGAACTCGAGGTCGTGCAGCTTGCTGCCGGTGAAGACGGCGGCTCGGATCACGGCGTTCAGTCCGGGGCAGTCGCCACCGCTGGTCAAGATTCCGACACTCATCCCGCCATTCTGCCCGCATTACGCCGCGCGGCTCGCCGTAGAGAAGTGCTCGCCTTCGGTCGCCAGGAGTCGCTAGAGTCGGCGGCGGTGCGACGCTCGTCGTTCCCAGTAGATCTCAAGGAGATTCACCCATGACCACCCCTGCTCCCGCCCCGGCTCCCGGCCCCGCGCCCGTCGCCGACGGCAAGACCCTCGGCATCGTCGGACTCGTTCTGGCGTTCGTGTTCCCGCTGGCCGGCATCATCGTGAGCGTCATCGCCAAGAACCAGTCGAAGGCGGCCGGCGTCGAGAACACCCCCGCCAAGATCGGCCTGATCCTCAGCATCATCTTCCTGATCCTGGGCATCATCATCGGGATCATCTACGGCATCGCGGCCGTCGCGCTGGTCAGCACGGGCACCCTCACCACCTACTGATCCCACGGGATTCGGCAAAGAGCCGGAGCGTGCCGCACAGGCCGCTCCGGCTCTTCCGTTTCGCTGTTCATCTAGGCAGCACGCGCCGGGGTCGCTAGAGTCGGCGGCGAGCCGGCTCGTCCGGACCATCGATCGAGGAGATAGTTGCCATGACCACCCCTGCTCCCGCCCCGGCCCCCGTCGCCGACGGCAAGACCCTCGGCATCGTCGGCCTCGTCCTGGCCTTCGTGTTCCCGCTCGCCGGACTCATCGTCAGCATCATCGCCAAGAACCAGTCGAAGGCGGTCGGCGTCGAGAACACCCCCGCCAAGATCGGCGTGATCCTCAGCATCATCTTCCTGGTGCTGTACGTGATCTTCTTCATCATCTACATCGTCGCGTTCGCGGCGCTATTCAGCACCGGCGTCGTCACCACCTACTGAACCCTCGGGGTTCGGTGAAGATCCGGGGCGGGCGATAACGCCTGCTCCGGCTCTTCCGTCTGCGGCGTAGAGTGCTGCGGTGACCTGAGTTGATCGGCCTGCAGCTAGTTCTGCGTGAGCGAGGCGTAGAAGGTGCGGGGCAGCCCGACCTCGGTGAAGAACGCGACCGCCGTTGCGGGATCGCGCCGCTCGTACGGCGAATCGAGCCGACCCTCGTACCAGCGACTGGCCAGTCGCCACAGGGTCGCCAGGTCGAACACCGAGCCCACCGGAACGCCCGTCGAGGCGCTCCACCGGTCGACGCAGTCGCGGGTGCAGAAGATGCGCTGCATGCTGCAGGTTCGCACCACGTCGTCCCACACGCGCGCCGCTTCGGTTGGGAAGTGCACGACCTGATCGCCGACCGGGGGACCTGCGCGATCGACGACCCACGCGTGCGGCCGACCGCAGGCGGGGCACTGCGTCGCCACCAGCGCCGACGGTTCGGCGTCGACGAGGTGGGGAATCGCGAACGCGTCCCAGGCGCAGCCGCCCCAGTAGAGGGTGTGCTCGCCCATGACCGAGAACCCGAAGTTGGTCGACGCGAACGGATGGGCCAGCACGGTCACGCCGTCGCGGAGCACCAGGTGGTGTGCCTCGGCCAGCGCCCTGAGCCCGTCGGCGACCTCGCCTTCTGTCTGGCCAACGGCGGCGGCAAGTGCGGAGACCGTCGGCGGCCGGCCCGTCGCGGCGAACTCTCGGTAGACCGCAACGCGCAACTGTTCGAGAGTCTCAGCGATCGGCATGGCTGCCTCCTCGATCCAGGGCCGGGCTCTCGTGCCCACGAGGTCGCCCGTGCGCGCTAGCATCCCCGAAATGCTGACCGCGCGCTACTCCGCACCCGAGCGGGTGTCGCTCGGGCTCGTGCTCGCGCCGCTCCGGCAGGGTGCGAGCGACCCGACGTGCCGCCGCGAGACATCAGGCTGGTGGTTGGCGTTGAGCACCCCGGGGGGCACGGCGACGCTCCGCCTGCGCGAAGTCGTTGGCGCGGTGGAGGCGACGGCGTGGGGCCCGGGGGCCGAGCACGCGATCGCCGACGTCCCCGATCTGCTCGGTGCGCGGGACGACCTCAGCGGGTTCGATCCAACACGGCATCCGGTCGTCGCTGCGTTGCACGAGCGGTTCCCGGGGCTACGGCTCACCCGGGCCGGGCGGGTCGTGCCGTTCCTCGTGCCGACGGTTCTCGGGCAAAAGGTCACCGGTCTCGAGCAGAAGCGCGCGTGGCGTCAACTGGTGGCCCGGCACGGCGAGCCCGCACCGGGCCCCGCGCCGGCCGGGATGCGCGTCGCCCCGTCACCCGCAGTGTGGAAACGGGTGCCGTCCTGGGAGTGGCACACGGCGGGCGTCGGCCCGCAGCGTTCGGACACCGTCATGCGGGCGGTCGCAGTGGGCGACGCACTCGAACGCACCGCGACGATGGATGCGGCCGAGGCATCCCGGCGCCTGCGCACCATCCCGGGCATCGGGGCATGGACCGCCGCCGAAACCGTGCAGCGCTCGCACGGCGACCCCGACGCGGTGAGCGTCGGCGACTTCCACGTGAGCAAACGCGTCGGCTGGGCGCTCACGGGTGCGCGGGTCGACGACGACGGGATGCTCGAGCTGCTCGAGCCGTGGCGCGGCCACCGGCAACGCGTGGTGCGGCTCATCGAAGCGGCAGGGATCGGCTACGAGCGACACGGGCCGCGCATGACGATCGTCGACAACCGCCGCCGCTGATCGCCACGTGCGGCTGTGCGCTGTCGACATCCGGCTTTCCGTAGCGGGCCTTTCGCGGCTTAGCTGCCCGCATGGATCCGATTCGTCGTTTCACCCGGATGTTCCGCATCAGCTGGGCGGCCCGGCGTCGGGAACCGTTGCACCCGCACGACGTGTCGATCGTGCACGACCGGGTGTGGCTGACCGACCTCGACGAGTTGCGGCACATGAACAACGGCGTGTACCTGTCGCTGCTCGACCACGCCCGGCTCGACCTGATGCTGCGCTCGGGCGTGTGGCGGAAGCTACGCGCCGCGCGGATCTACCCGGTCGTGACGGCGCAGTCGATCGCGTACCGCAAGTCGCTCGAGCTCGGGCAACGGTTCCAGATCCAGTCACGCATCATCGGCTACGACGACCGCGCCGTCTACATCGAACAGCGCGTGGTTGCGCAGGGTGAGATCTACGCCCGCGCGTTCGTGCAGGGGCGATTCCTGCGGGATGCCGGCGGGGTCGCGCCGATCCAGGAGGTCGGCGACATCGTCGGCGTCGTGACCGCCGACCTGCCCGCACCGGCGTGGCTCAGCGAATGGTCGGCGGAGGTCTCGCTGCCGTCGACCCGCCAGCCCGCCCCATCCGACTGGAGCTAGCGCTCACCCCGCGGAGGCGGCTTCGAGCACGGCCATCGCGGCGTTGTGGCCGCCGATGCCGCTGACGGCGCCGCCGCGTTGAGCGCCCGACCCGCAGCGCAGGATGCGGTCGTGCTCCGTCGCGACACCCCAGCGTTGAGCGGGGGTGCCGAGCGGCGCGTCGTCTTCGGCGAACGGCCAGTCGAGCGGCCCGTGGAAGATGTTGCCACCGGGCATCCGTAGCGCGTGTTCGAGGTCGAGTGTCGTCTTCGTTTCGATGCACGGCCGCCCGTCGCCGTCGGTGAGTACGAGATCGGCCACCGGTTCACCCAGCACCGCGTCGAGGGAACGCAGCACGGCGGCTTCGAACTCGGCGCGCCGAGCGTCGTTGTTCCCCGCGTCGACGAGCCGGTCGGGGGTTTGTAGCGCGAAGACGGTGAGCGTGTGTGCCCCGGAGGCTCGGAGTTCGGGCGAGAGGATGCTCGGATCGGTGAGTGAGTGGCAGTAGATCTCGCACGGCATGGGGTCGGGTACCTGACCGGCCACAGCTTCGGCGTAGGCCGCACCGAGACGGCCCCAACCCTCGTTCGCGTGGTAGGTGCCACCGAACGCCGCCGCCGGGTCCACAGCGGCATCACGCAGCCGCGGGAGGCGCTTCAGCAGCAGGTTGACCTTCACCTGCGCGCCCTCGGGCCGGGGAGCCTCCTCGCCGAGGAGACGGGCCAACTCGAAGGGCGCCACGCCTGAGAGCACGACCCCCGCAGCGAGCCGGTGCTCGTCGTCGCCGCGGCGATAGGTCACCTCGCCGTCGGGGGTGATCGCTGTCACCTCGGCACCCGACACGAGTTCGACGCCCGCCTCGACGGCGGCGCGCCAGAGCTCGCCGGTCACCGCTCCCATGCCGCCGACCGGCACGTCCCAGTCGCCCGTTCCGCCGCCGATGACGTGGTACAGAAAGCACCGGTTGCCGTCCAACTGCGGGTCGACCGGGGGTGCGAAGGTGCCGATGAGGGCGTCGGTTGCGACCACGCCACGCACGAGGTCGTGCGCGAACACCGAGGAGATCGCTGCTCCGACCGGCCTCTCGATGAAGGCATCCCAGGTGGCGTCGTCGCCGAGCAGGCGCCGAGCCTCCGACCGGGTCGGCAGCGGTTCGGTGACGGTGGGGAAGAGGGCGCCGGCGAGCCGGGAGGTCGCGTCGTAGAACGACCCCCAGGCGGCGGCATCCGGGCTGGCCCCGATGGCGGCGAACGATGCGGCGGTGCCCACCGGGTCACCGGTGTCGACGAGCAACCCGGTGTCGCTGCCCGGCTGCGGCGTGTACGACGAGTAGCGCCGACGGGCGAGACGGATATCGAGCCCGAGGTCACGGATGATGCGCTGCGGCAGGAGGCTCACGAGGTAGGAGTAGCGGGAGAGCCGCGCCGAGACGCCCGGGAAGGCCTCCGCCGACACCGCGGCACCGCCGAACGACGAGAGCCGCTCGAGCAGCACGACGCTCTTGCCGGCCGACGCCAAGTAGGCGGCGGCGGTGAGCGCGTTGTGCCCGCCGCCGACGATCGCGACGTCGACTGCGCGCGTCACGCGGCGCCGGGCGCTGCGTTCGCCGCCTCGGCCTCGCAGGCCGCGTTGAGCTTCCCGAGCACTCGCGTCATCGCCCGCAACAAGACCTGCTTCTCGCCGTCCTCAAGCTCGTCGAGGAACAGGTCGCGGATCGCGACCGCGTGTTCGCGCATCGCGCCGAGTAGCGCGCGCTTGCCGTCGGCGGTGAGGGTCACCCAGGTGCCGCGGCCGTCGCTCTCGCAGATGACGCGCTCGACCAGCCCGCGCGCCTCCATGCGCGCCACCTGGTGCGAGACCCGGCTCTTCTCCCAGGCGAGCAGCTCTCCGAGCTCCCCGGTGCGCATCCGTCGGTCGGGGGCGTCGAAAAGGGTGATGAGGATGCCGTAGTCGGCCTGCGAGATGCCGGCGTCGCGCTGCAATTGCCGGTCGAGTTCGCGGCTGAGCTGTTCGTTCAT
>CAZCEE010000021.1:0-16714 GCA_964497165.1 uncultured Schumannella sp.
GTCGATCGCGATCGTTCCGCCGTGGGCCTGAACGATCTGTTGGGTGATGGCGAGTCCGAGGCCGACTCCGGGAATGGCGGCGCTTTGCACGTTGGAGGCCCGAAAGAACTTCGTGAACAGCCGAGGGATGTCTTCGGCAGGGATGCCGATGCCGTTGTCGGTGACCCGGATGACGACGGCGCCTTCAGCCGTTGAGCCGTACGCGGAGACCGTCACCTGTCCCTCGGGGCCGGTGAATTTCACCCCATTGTCGATGAGGTTGGCGAGGGCGCGTTCGAGGTGAAGGCCGTCGGCTTCGACTTCCAGCGCAGGATCATCCCACTCCGCGGTGACGGCGACGCTGCGGCTTTTCGCGAGCGGCTCGACTCTCGCCACCGCGCGCGTCACCAGACCCGCGACATCGAGAGTTGAGCGATCGAGAACGGTTTCCAGGTCTTCGAGCCGGGAGGCGGTGAACGTGTCGTCGATGAGTCCCTGCAGCCGCGCGCCATTCCTTTCGATCGTGCGGAGCGCACTGACCGCGGCTTGCGGCATCTCGCCAACGCTCCCATCGAGAAGCAGCTCGACGTGACCGTTGATCGACGTCAAGGGCGTTCGGAACTCGTGGTTCACTGTCACCAGCAGGTCGGTCTTGGCCTGATCCAGCTCGATCAGCCGTCGTACGGCCTCTTCCTGGGCGGCGAGCATCCTTCCGAGCATCGCTTGACGGAAGATGATCGGCACCGCTCCCAGTGCCACTGTCAATGCCGCGAGTACGACCGCCAACGCCGACAGGCGCGTCGTCGTGCCGAGGACGAGCACTGCGAGACCGGCGAACACGGCGATGGCCGGGAGCGAGAAGACACTTGCCCGGCGCGGGGCCGGGGAGTGCTCGGAACCGGAGCGCACGACGCCGGCGACCCACCAGGTGATGAAGGCGAGGCCCAACGTCCAGGTCGCGTCCAGCGGGGTTCCGACGAGGTAGGCATCGTCGGCCGCCAGAAGGGCGTACGCGACATCGCCGGCGGCGAAGATTCCGAGACCGATGATCAGCGCCCACCAGCGACGACCGATTCTGACGGTGGGAACCGAGGCGATGCCCACGATCGCCGCGATCAGGATCAAGTCGAAGAGGGGATAGGCGAGGGCGATCGAGATCTCGAGCGCTGTGCCACTCGCCAGCGCGTCGTCGATCACCGGACCGAGAACGACGGCGAGAACCGCCGACGCCCCGACGGTCGCGACCGCAGTCTCCAGCACGACCAAGCGACCCGCGCCGGCAAGTTGGCGACGCGTGAGCGTCACGAGCGCAGCCACCATGAGCGGATAGAAGAGCAGGTAGGCGGGATCGGCGGGCGACGGGAACGGGAGATATCCCTCGGCATCGACGGCGAACGAGTAGTACGTATCGCCGATCGCCGAGAACGTCACTCCGGCAGCGGCGAGAATCACGGGGAGGCGGGTGAATCCGGTGCGAGCGGCGATGAGCCAGAAGATCGAGACCGGAATCCACTGGCAGGCGAGCGCGAGGCCGATGTTGATGAAGGGAGCTTCCTCGCCCTCCGTGATCACCAGCCCGACGAGGAAGATGACGTTGGCGGCGAGCATCAGCCAGAGCAGCGCGTTGGTCACGCGGCGCAGCACAGGCGACGTCTCAGGCATGCCGAGCACCGCAGCTGTGGCGAGCGCAGTCATACCGAAACGGTAGGTCCGCGACCGCTGGGGACGTCAGCCCCACAACGGGGCGTGACCGCACGAGAATGACCTGATGCCGCCGCCCTTGTGTCGTTGTGGATCCCGCTCCGCGTACCTCGAATGCTGTGAGCTGCTCCACCACGGAGCACCTGCTCCGACGGCCGAGGCGCTCATGCGGTCGCGATTCTCGGCCTTCGCTCACGGTCTCGTGCCCTACCTGTTGGCGGGCTGGCATTCCTCGACGCGGCCGACCACGCTGGAGCTCGACACCGACGTGACGTGGCGGCGGCTGCAGATCGTGGATGTCGTTGGAGGAGGCCTGCAGGATGCCGAGGGCGTCGTGGAGTTCCGGTCATCGTTCAGTGGCCCAGGCGGCGCGGGCCTGCTGCATGAGCGCAGCCGATTCGCCCGGCACGACGGGCGCTGGGTGTACGTCGACGGCGACCTCTTCGACGAGTGAACTGACTCGAGTCACGGGCGTTCAGTCCACCGCGCGGACGTGCAACAGGAGGGCCTGCTGCGGGGCCAGCAGCGGCACCGGCAGCCCGAGGTCGGCGAGCAGCCGACCGGTGACCGTGATGCCGCCGGCGGCCAGCCAGGCAGGAGGGGCGTCGTGGACGGCGTGCGGAGCTCCGCCGAGAGAGAGCGGCTCGATGCGATAGCGCCGGTCGGCGTCCAGCCCGGGGAACCGCAGCGGCGGCGGGACCGACACGGCGGATGTCTCGAGCGTGACGAGGGCGATGAGCGCTTCATCGGCGGTCGGGCTCACCAGCCCATGCACGATGCGGTCGTCGCCGGCCTCGTCGGTGCGCACGGTGCGCCCCCCGGTCACGAGCGGCCGAAACGCCTTGACTGTCGCGATCCAGGCGCGCAGATGCTCCCGGTCGCTGTCGGTGGCCGTCGCGAGATCCCACTCGATGCCGGCGCTGCCGAAGAGGGCCGTCGCGAGTCGGAACGACAGGTCGTGGGTGCGGCCGGTGATGTGGGCGCGCGGGGCGCCGACGTGCCCGCCGAGCAGCTCCGGCGGCATGAGCAGGCCGCTGTAGCGCTGGATGCGCTGCCGGTCGAGGGCGTCGTTCGTGTCGCTCGCCCAGAACCGGTGCACGCGCTGTGCCATGCCCAGGTCGACCCGCGCGCCGCCGGAGGCGCAGCTCTCGATCGCGAGTTCCGGGAACCGTTCGCGCAGTGCGTCGATGAGGGCGTAGACGGCGCGCGTGTGGGCGGCAGCGGTGCCGGCGTGCTGGTCACGGTTGTGGTCCCACTTGAGGAAGGCGATCGGATACTCGGTGAGCAACGCGGTGAGGGCCTGCAGCACGTGCTCACGCGCTGCAGGAACGGTGAGGTCGAGGGTGTGCTGGTTACGCCAGGCCGGGGGAACCGCTGCCTCCGCCTCGACGTCGGCGAGCATCCAATCGGGATGCTCGCGCGCGAGCCGCGAGTCGGCGCTGACCATCTCGGGTTCGACCCACAGGCCGAAGTCCATCCCCCGGGCGACGACCGCCTCGGCGAGCGGGTGCAAGCCGGCGGGCCAGCGCTCGGGGTCGACCGTCCAGTCGCCCAGGGCACGGCGGTCGTCGGTGCGACCCGTGAACCAGCCGTCGTCGAGCACGAAACGCTCGACCCCCAGGTCGGCGGCGAGGTCGACGAGCGGCAGCAGCTTCTCGAGGGCGTGGTCGTAGTAGACGGCCTCCCAGGTGTTGAGCACAACCGGCCGCGTCGTCGGGGGAGTCTGGGCTCGCACGAACGGGTGCAAGCGGTCGGAGAGGCCGTCGAGGCCGCAATCGCTGTAGGCCAACACAGTCTGCGGCGCGCGATAGAGCTCGCCGGGTGCGAGACTCACCTCGCCGGCGTCGAGGAGTTCGGCGGCGAGAAGCCTGCGGTGGCCGGTGGCGAGAGATTCGACCCCGGTGGTGCTGTTGCCGCTCCAGGCGTGGTGCAGGGCCCAGACCTCGCCGGAGCGGAATCCGAACCCGACCGTGCCGAGCACGGTCAGGTAGGGGGAGTCGTGGCCCGGGCGTCCCCGGCGCTGGTCGCGCACGTGCAGCCCGTCGCGCAGGGCGCCGCGTTGTGGCTGTCGCTCGTGGGCCCACACCCCGCTGAAGTCGAGAAGGTCGCTCGCGCGGGCGGGCACCGGCACGCACGCGGCGAGTCGATACAATTCGACGCCTTCCGCTGCTTCGGCAGTCGCATCCAGGTCGATTGTGACGACACCGTCGGGTGACAGGGCCGCACGCCAGACGACGGTGAGCAGCGCGCCGTGGTCGTCGTCGATCGCCAAGTCGATGGCGACCGAGTGCGGGTCGGGGCGGGTCAGCCCGGTGCGGCGGATGCGCAGGGGGAGCCGCGCGGGGCCGCTGCCGATGCGGTGCGCGACGACCGCGGGAAACCCGCTCCAGCCCTCGGCGGGACCGGCGAGGATCGACGGGGCGAGCGGCAGGTCGGGAGCGCTCGGCGCGATCGCCGGAGCTGTGGCGACGTGTTCGAGCATTTCGGGGTCGACGTCACCGAGGTCGACCCCCCAGTGGAGGAGGCGGGGTACGGCCGTGCCGCGGGCGTCGAGCACAAGGCTGACACCCGCGGCACGGAGGTGGAGAAGCGGAATACCTACTCCTTGACGGGGATCGAGGCTGCCTTCAGGGCGGCGATCGTCTTCTGTTGACCGGAGGCCAGCGCGTCAACGAGCGTACCGTTGCCCGAAACGGCGGCGGCGAACCCATCGGCGACATCGTTGTAGACCTGCGTCATCGTCGGGCCCCAGGTGAAGTTGGGGTTGACGTTGTTGCCGGCCTCGGCGAACACCTCGTAGATCTTCTGGCCGCCGTAGAACTCGACACCCTCACCGAACACCGGCAGGTTCGCGCCGTCGATCGTTGCGGGGTAGATGTTCGCGCTGGCGTTCATCGCGGTCAGCGAGTCGGCATCCGTGTTGAGCCACAGCGCGAACTGCGCCGCCTCGTACGGGTGGTCCGAGCCCTTCAGCACTGCGGTGGTCGAGCCACCCCAGTTGCCGGCCGCGTTCCCGCCGGCTTCCCACTGCGGCATCGGGGCGACGGCCCAGTTGCCGGCGGTGTCGGGCGCGCCGCTCGCGATGGTGTTGGCACCCCAGACGGCCGAGACCCACGTCCACAGCTCGCTCGAGTTGTAGGCGGCGTTCCACTCGTCGGTCCACGGCGGGTAGACGGCGACGAGGTCGTCGTCGATCAGGCCCTGCCAGTACTCGGCCACCTGGGTCGACTCGTCGCTGGTCAGGTCGACCGTCCAGTTCTCGCCGTCCTGGCCGAACCACTGGCCGTCGGCCTGCCACACCAGTCCCGCGAAGGCGTTGATGTCGCTCTGCGAGAAGTTGTTGATGTAGCCGCCGAGCGTACGGATCTGCGCTGCGGCCGCCTCGTACTCTTCCCACGTGGTCGGAATCGGAATGCCCGCCTGCTCGAACAGGTCGGCGCGGTAGAACATGGCCATCGGGCCGGTGTCTTGCGGGATCGCGTAGACCGCGTCCTCCTCACCGAAGGTCACCTGGCTCCAGGTCCACCCCACGAACTGGTCCTCGGCTTCGAGGATGCCCTCGCACGCGCCGATGTTCTCGAGGCCGTCCTGCACGCGGAAGTTCGGCATCGCGTCGAACTCGATCTGACCGAGGTCGGGCGCGTTGCCGGCCGCGAGCTGGTTGAAGAAGTTCTGGTACGTGCCGCCGTTGCCGTTGGGGCCGGTCTGCACCTCGACCTGGATGTCGGGGTTCTCTTCGTTCCAGATCGCGACGGCCTCTTCGACGCCGGGCAGCCAGGTGGTGAAGGTGAGGGTCACGGGACCGTCGGAGGGGGTGCAGTCGCCGCTCGAGCCGGCATCGGTGCCGCCCGTCGAGCAGGCCGTCAGAGCGAGAGCGGAGATGGCCAGGACGGCCCCCGCACGCGCGACTGTTGAGATCGCCATGCTGTGTTCCTTTCTTAGGGTGGTGCTGATTTGGTGGTGGTTCGGGTCTTTCGGAGGCGCTGTCGCCGGGCTCACTTGAGCCCGCCGTTCGCCAGCCCGGACTGCCAGAACCGCTGCAGCCCGAGGAAGGTGACGATGAGGGGGATGATCGACAACAGTGAGCCGACGACGACGAGGGCACGGATGTCGGGAATCTGGCTGACCTGCGTGTTCCACACGTAGAGGCCAAGCGTGACGGGGAACAGCGTTTCGTCGCGCAGCATGATGAGCGGCAGGAAGAAGTTGTTCCAGATGGCCACGAACTGGAAGAGGAACACCGTCACGAGGGCGGGCGCCATGAGCCGCGTCGCGACCGTGAAGAAGGTGCGTACCTCTCCGGCTCCGTCGATGCGTGCCGCCTCGATGATCTCGTCGGGAACGCTCGCGGACGCGTAGATGCGCGAGAGGTACACGCCGAACGGGCTGACGAGGCTCGGCAGCAGCACCGCCCAGATCGTGTTCGTGGCCCCCGCTTGGCTGAAGATCAGGAACAGCGGCAGCGCGAGCGCAGTCGCCGGCACCAGCACGCCACCGAGCACGACGTTGAAGAGGGTTTCGCGCCCCCGGAAGGTGTACTTTGCGATCGCGTAGCCGGCCATGGCGGCGAACAGCGTGGCGAGCGCGGCACCGACGCCCGCGTAGAGCGCGCTGTTGACGAGCCAGCGCAGGAACACCCCGTCGCGATACTCGACGAGCGCCGCGATGTTCTCGAACAGCGCGAAGTCGGCGAACCACAGCGGAGCGGTGGTGGTGAAGTCGGCGCGGGTCTTGCTCGCCGCGACGAACAGCCACCACAGCGGCGTCAAGAAGTAGAGGGTGGCGACGAGCATGACCGCCATCGCGACGGTGCGCGACACGGCACTCTCGCGAGTTGCGCGGCCGCGGCGGCGACTGCGAACGGAGCTGGATGTGGCGGTCATAGCGTTGCCCTCCGCTGCGTGAGCTTCAGCACGGTGAACGACAGGGCGAAGGTCGCCAGGGCGAGCACCACCGACATGGCAGCCGCGAGGCTGATGTTGGGCACTGAGGCGGTCGAGTAGATCGTGAGGTTCGGGGTGAAGGTGCTGGTGACGGCCGACGAGAAGCTGGCGAACACCTGCGGCTCGGCCAACAACTGGAAGGTTCCGATGATCGAGAAGATGCCGGTCAGCACGAGGGCGGGAGCGACGAGGGGGATCTTGATCGACCACGCGATGCGCAGCTGGTTCGCCCCGTCGAGACGCGCTGCTTCGTAGATCTCCTGCGGAATCGAGAGCAACGCCGAGTAGATGATGAGCATGTTGTATCCGACGTAGACCCAGGTGACGACGTTGGCGATCGACCACAGCACGGAGTCGGCGGAGAGAAAGTCGACGGAGCCGGTCACGGCGGTGAACGGGGAGAGGTTGGGCGAGTAGAGGAAGCCCCACATGATCGCGGCGATGACGGCCGGAACCGCGTACGGGGCGAAGAAGGCGAGTCGGAAGAACTTCGCGCCGCGCACCAGGGGCGAGTCCAGCAGCAAGGCCAGTGCCAGCGCGACGCCGAGCATGATCGGTACCTGAACGGCGCCGAACATCAGCACGCGAACGACGGATGTCCAGAACGGTTCGTGCTGGAACACCGCGATGTACTGGGTCAGGCCGCCGAACACCTGCACGGCCGGCCCGAACGTGCCGTCACGCTCGACTTTGAGCAACGATTGGTAGACCGCGTACATGATCGGGATGACGTAGAACAGGGCGAACAGCACCCCGAACGGCAGCAGGAAGACGGCGAGCGCCTTTCGATGTTTGACCGCTCTCGACGGGGTGACGACAGTGTCACGCACCACGATTGCTCCTCTCGGTGATGATCACGCGAACGGCGCCCGCGGCAACGGGCGTCGCGTCGGTCACGGTCTCGCCGGTGACGAGATCGACTCCGCTGACGGGCACCGTGATCGGCTCGTCGCGATGGTTGATCACGAAGGTGGCGTCGTGGGTCGAGGTGGCGCGGGTGACGATGTCGACATCGGGGCCGACCTCCACCAGCGGGACGGCCGCCTCCGCGCACAGCCGCGTGAGGAGCCGCAACAGCCCATCGTCGTCGAGCATGGTCGCGACGTACCACGCCGCCCCGGAGCCCACGCCGCGACGGGTGAGGGCGGGCGACCCAGCGGCAGGACCGTCGGCGAACGCGTCGACGACGTCTGCCCCGTGCGTCTGGATCGACTCGCTCCAGATCGAGCCCTGGGCTCCGCTGCTGAGACTGACAGCCTGGTCGGCAGCGAGCGGGCGGAACTCGTCGATCACGATGCCGAGCAGGTCGCGGAAGCCCCCCGGGTAGCTGCCGGGGTGGATGGCGTCGGTGTCGTCGACGATGCCGCTGAACGGCGTGATGAGCACGGTGGCGCCGCGTTCCGCCGCCGAGGCGATCACGGCGGTGTCGGCATCCGTCGCCGAGTAGAGCGTCGGAACGATTACCAGGTCGTAGCCGTCGAGCGAGGCGCCCGGGGTGACCATGTCGACGGTGACCCCGAGGGCGCGCAGGGCGCGGTGATAGCGGTGCGCCTCGGGCAGGTAGCGCAGCAGACTGCTGGGCTGCGAGTCGCCTTCGGCCGCCCACCAGGCGGGCCACGAGAACACCATTGCCGCGCGTGCAACGACGTGGGAGCCGACGACCAGCGACAGGCGGTCGAGCACGGCGGAGAGTTCACGGCTCTGCGCCCACCCGGCGGCTGCTGTGCCGCCGTGGGGCAGCAGCGCGGAGTGGAACTTCTCGGCGCCCCGTTGGGAGGCCCGCCATTGGAAGAAGCAGATCGCGTCAGCACCGCGCGCGACGTGACTAAGCGCGGTACGGAGCAGTTCGCCGTCACGCTTGGCGTGGTTGACCGGCTGCCAACTGACGGCGCTCGTCGAAGTCTCCATGACCATCCACGGGTCGCCGCCCGCGAGGCCGCGGGTGAGGTCGGCGCTGAAGGCGAGTTCGGCGAGCGGGTCGGGCAGCCGGTGGTCGAGGTAGTGGTCGTTGGCGATGACGTCGAGGTCGTCGACCCAGCTGAAGTAGTCCTGGGTGCTGATGTGGGCGGTCACCATGAGGTTGGTGGTCACGGGAGCGGTCGAGCCGACGCGCACGATGTCAGCCTCAGCGCGGTAGTAGTCGAGCAGCTCGTCGGAAGAGAACCGCTTGAAGTCGAGCGATTGCGCGGGGTTGCCGGCCGAACGGGTCGCACGCGGGGGAAACACGTCGGCCCAGTCCCCGACGCGTTGGCTCCAGAACGCGGTGCCCCACGCGTGGTTGAGTGCGTCGAGGGTTTCGTAGCGGTTCTGCAGCCAGGTGCGGAATGCCGCCGCCGAGATATCGCAGTAGCACAGCGCGTTGTGACACCCGAGTTCGTTGGAGACGTGCCACAGGGCGACGGCGGGGTGCGCGCCGTAGCGTTCGACCGTCGCAGCCACGAGGGCCAGCGCCTTCTCGCGGAAGACGGGGGAGCTCGGGCACCAGGCCTGCCGTCCACCCGGCCAGGCGATGGTGCCGTCGGCGGCCTGCGGCAGCGTCTCGGGATGCAGGCGGGCGAGCCACGGGGGCGGTGACGAGGTTCCGGTGCCGAGATTGATGCGGATGCCGGCGGAGTGCAGCAGTTCGATGATGCGGTCGAGCCGACTGAAGTCGAATGCCCCGGGTGTGGGCTGCAGCTGTGCCCAGCCGAAGATGTTGATCGCGACGAGGTCGACGCCCAGTTCGGTCATCAGGGCGACGTCGTCGACCCACACCGATTCGTCCCATTGCTCGGGGTTGTAGTCGCAGCCCAGGGTGACGGTGCCCGTTGCCCAGCCCGGAACGAGCGCCTTGTCGGCGTTCAGGGTCTGGGGAGTGCTCACGGGCCGCCCTTCAACGGTCGGGGGATCAACGTCATTGTCGCTCGCTGCCCGGCCTCTGGGAGCGTGCACAGACCATCGTGCAGATGAAGAGGTCGAAGTTTTCTGTGAGCGCTCCCAGATTAGCCACGAGATCTCGCGACTGTCAATACACTGAGCCCGTGCCAGCACCCGCCTCACGCCAGAAGCGCGCCACGATCTTCGACGTGGCGGCCGAAGCAGGGGTGTCGCGCGGCACCGTTTCGCGCGTGCTCAACGGCGAGCCGTATGTCTCAGCGGGGGCGCGGGAGGCCATCGAAGCGGCGATCGCGAAGGTCGGCTACGTGCGCAACACAGCGGCACGGAACCTCGCCACCCAGTCGTCGGGAGCGATCGCGCTCATCGTGCACGAGCCGCACTCGGTGTTCGTCGACGACCCCAACATCGGCGCCATCCTGCTGGGCATCAACTCGTCGCTCTCGGCCGCCGACTACCAGCTCGTCACGCTCATCATCGACACCGAGCGCGACTCGCAGCGGGTCACGGGATACCTCGGTGGCGGCTTTGTGGACGGCGCCATCATCGTCTCTGCCCGCGAAGGAGACCCGATCTCGCAGGCCATCGCCGGCCTACGTCTGCCGGCCGTGATGATCGGTCGACCCGACAATCAGCTGCAGTTGCCGTGGGTCGGCATCGACAACCGCGGGGCGGCGAAGCAGATCACTCGGCGCCTCATGGCCACCGGGCGGCGGCGCATCGGCATGATCGCTGCGGGTCTCGACCGCGACAGCGGGCGCGACCGGCTCGCCGGATTTCGGGATGCCCTGGGCAAGCGCTATGACGAGACCCTCGTGTCGCGCCAGAGCCTCTACACCCACGATGCCGGAGTCGCGGGCATGAGGGAGCTGTTGCGGGCCGACCCGAACCTCGACGGGGTCTTCGCCGCTTCGGACGCCGTCGCCGTCGGCGCGTTGGAAGCCCTGGCCTCCGCCGGTCGCCGCGTGCCGATCGATGTCGGCGTCGTCGGCTTCGACGACAGCGCCTGGGCTCGTCGCGCACAGCCCGCGCTGTCGACCATTCGCCAGCCCGCCGGTGACCTCGGGGCGCGGGCCGCCGAGCTCGTGCTCGAGCAGGTGCGCTCCGGCGCGCTGGCCACTGACGGCGTGCTGTTGCCGACCGAGGTCGTCTGGCGCGAGTCGGCCTGAGCCGCGCGTGGCCTGACGCCACGTACCCTGGAGCCCATGGCTTCGGATGCAGCGCGCGGCGAGATCCGCCAGGTGCGCCCGAAAGCCGAAGGCTGGAAACAGAAGCTCGACACCGACGGCCGCCCGCTGCTGCAATTCGCCAGCCCGAAGCGCGGCAAGCCGCCCGAGCACCTCGCCGACTTCACCGCCGAGGAGCGTGCGGCGAAGATCACCGAACTCGGCATGCCGCCCTTCCGGGCGAAGCAGATCGCGACGCACTACTTCTCGCACTCGACATCCGACGCTGCTCTCATGACCGATCTGCCCGCGGACGGGCGCGCGGAGCTTGTCGCCGGCCTCCTGCCGCCGCTGCTCACCGAACTGCGGCGCCTCGAGACCGACAAGGGTGACACGATCAAGTTCCTCTGGAAGCTGCACGACGGCGCACTCGTCGAGTCGGTGCTCATGCGCTACCCCGGACGCATCACGTTGTGCATCTCGTCGCAGGCCGGATGCGGCATGAACTGCCCGTTCTGTGCGACCGGTCAGGCGGGGCTCACCCGCAACCTCTCGACGGCCGAGATCGTCGAGCAGATCGTGCGGGCCAACCGCGTCATCGCCGACGGCCAGCTCGGCGGCAAGAAGAAGACGGATCTCAGCCAGGAGCGCGTGAGCAACATCGTCTTCATGGGGATGGGGGAGCCGCTCGCCAACTACGCGCGCGTCATGAGGGCGATCCGCACGATGGTCGCCCCGGCTCCCGACGGCCTCGGCATGAGTGCCCGCGGCATCACGGTTTCGACGGTCGGCCTGGCCCCGGCGATCGGGAAACTCTCGGCGGAAGGCATCCCGGTCACCTTCGCGCTGTCGCTGCACGCCCCCGACGACGAACTGCGCGACGAACTCATCCCGGTGAACTCGCGGTGGAAGGTCGACGAGGTGCTCGACGCCGCGCGCGCCTACTTCGACGCCACCAAGCGCCGCGTGTCGATCGAGTACGCGCTCATCAAAGACATGAACGACCACGGCTGGCGCGCCGACCTGCTCGGTGAGAAGCTCAACGCCCGCGGGCGCGGCTGGGTGCACGTCAACCCCATCCCGCTCAACCCGACGCCCGGGTCGATCTGGACGGCGAGCGAACCCGACGTGCAGTGGGAGTTCGTACGCCGGCTCGAGGCGAAGGGCATCCCGACAACGCTGCGCGACACCCGGGGCAAAGAGATCGACGGCGCCTGCGGCCAGCTCGCGGCCGCCGACGAGACGGCCTGACACCCGTAGGACTTTCGGCCCCACTCCCCGGGTGAGCACGAAACGACACTGGGGTTCATGACTCGTACCTGCGTCGTCACCGGTGCCGCAAGTGGCATCGGCCTCGCCACCTCCGCACTCCTCGTCGAGCGCGGCGACCGCGTCATCGGCGTGGACACCCACGACACCGACGTGAACGTCGACCTTTCGACCGCCGAGGGCCGTGAGCAACTCGTCTCGCGCGTCACCGAGCTCTCCGGTGGGAGCATCGACGCGATCATCGCCAACGCCGGCCTCGCGACGCCCACGGCCACGACGGTCGCGGTCAACTTCTTCGGCGCCCTGGCGACGCTCACCGGGCTGCGGCCCTTGCTCGCGAAGTCGCCAGCTCCGCGAGCCGTCGTGACCGTCTCGATGGCGTCGCTGTTTCCGCCCGATGACGCGCTGCTCGAGGCTCTGCGCGCCGAGGACGAGCCCGCCGCGATGGCGCGCGGAGCCGAGCTGGAAGCCGCGGGCGGGGATGCCGCCAACCTCATCTACGGCACGACGAAGCGCGCGGTCTCGCTGTGGGTCCGCCGGAATGCGGCGACTGCCGACTGGGCGGGGGCGGGCATCCCGCTCAACGCCGTGGCTCCCGGGGTCGTCGAGACCCCGATGACGGCGGCGTACACCGGCAGCGAGGAGGCCAAGAAGGCCATCCTGCAGATGGTGCCGATGCCGCTGAACGGCATCTTCCAGCCCCGCGATGTCGGCTACCTCCTCGCCTGGCTGACGAGCGAAGAGAACGCCCACCTCTGCGGTCAGGTCGTCTTCATCGACGGCGGCTCCGACGTCGTCATCCGTGGCGACTCCACCTGGTGAGGCCGCACCGACCGTCCCGTAGCGTGGTGCCGTGGCGACCCGTATCTATGTGACTTCGGCCGAGGGCGGTACGGGCAAGTCGACGATCGCCGTGGGACTGCTCGAGACCCTCAAAGGCTCGGTGGCGCGGGTCGGGGTGTTCCGCCCGATCTCGCGCTCGGGGCCGCATCGCGACTATGTGCTCGAGATGTTGCTCGAGCACGCGAGTGCCGACCTCGAGTACGAGGAGTGTGTCGGCACGACGTATCACCAGATCCATGAGGATCCCGGCGCCGCGCTCTCGCGGATCGTCGACCGCTTCAGCGCGATGGAGGACGCCTGCGACGCGGTCGTGATCCTGGGATCCGACTACACGGATGTGGGATCACCGACCGAACTCGCGACCAACGCGCGCATCGCCGCGAACCTCGCGGCGCCCGTGCTGTTGGTGCTGGGAGGGCGGAGCGAGGATGACGGGTTCCGTTCGCCCGAATCGCTTGCCGGGTTCGCGCGCGTGTCCATCGACGAGCTGCACGCCGAGCACGCATCGGTACTGGCCGTGATCGTCAACCGCGCGGAACCGTCGTCGCTCGAGGGAATCCTGACGGCCATCACGGCGGAACAACCTCAGGTGCCGTCGTGGGCGATCCCCGAAGACCCCGAACTCACGGCCCCGCTCCTGCGCTACGTGTTCGCCGCGGCCGAGGCGACCCTGATCTCCGGGGATGCGGCCGGTCTCGACCGGCCGGTCCGCGACACCGTCGTCGCGGCGATGTCGCTCGAGAATGTGTTGCCCCGGCTCACCGAAGACGCAATCGTCGTCGTGCCCGCCGATCGCTCCGAGATCGTGCTCGGGGCGCTCATGGCCCACCTTTCTCCGGGCTTTCCGACCCTCAGCGGAATCGTGCTCAACGGCGGATTCCCGGTCGCCCCCGCGGTGCAGAAGCTGCTCGACACTCTCGGTTCGACCCTCCCGATCGCGACCAACGCGCTCGGCACCTTCGACACCGCAGTGCTCATCACGCACGCGCGCAGTCGCCTCGCCGCTGACAATCCGCAGAAGTACGCCGCAGCGCTGGCGCTCTTTGAGCACCACGTCGATGCTGCCGAACTCGTGCGTCGGCTGAGCCTGCCGTCGTCGCCGGCGATGACCCCGCTCAGGTTCGAGCACCTGTTGATCGAACGCGCGCGCAGGGATCGCAAGCACATCGTGTTGCCCGAGGGTGACGACGACCGCATCCTCCAGGCGGCGGGCATCGTGCTGCAACGCGGCGTTGCCGACATCACGATCCTCGGCGACGAGGACGCCATCCGGCAGAGGGCGGCGCAACTCGGGGTCGACCTCACCGCGGCTCGGGTGATCGCAACGACCGACCCCGACCTGCACGAGCGGTTCACCGACGTGTACGCCGAAGCCCGCAAACACAAAGGCATCTCACGGCAGGCCGCCGCCGATACCGTGACCGACGTGTCGTACTTCGGAACGCTCATGGTGCACCTCGGGCTCGCCGACGGCATGGTTTCCGGGGCGCGCCACACGACAGCGCACACGATCCGGCCGGGCTTCGAGATCGTGAAGACCGCACCGGGAGTGTCGGTCGTCTCGAGCGTGTTCCTCATGGCACTCGCCGATCGCGTGCTCGTCTACGGCGACTGCGCCGTCATCCCCGAGCCGACGGTCGAGCAGTTGGCAGACATCGCCATCTCGTCGGCGGCGACCGCGCGCCAGTTCGGAATCGAGCCGCGCGTCGCGATGCTCAGCTACTCGACCGGCGACTCCGGAGCCGGAGCCGACGTCGACAGGGTCCGAGCCGCGACCGAGCTCGTCAAGCAGCGCGCATCTGGTCTGCCGGTCGCCGGGCCCATCCAGTACGACGCGGCCGCCGACCCGACGGTGGGCGAGTCGAAGATGCCTGGGTCCGAGGTGGCCGGGCGAGCGACGGTGTTCGTCTTCCCCGACCTCAACACCGGTAACAACACCTACAAGGCCGTGCAGCGTTCTGCCGGCGCTGTCGCGATCGGCCCGGTGTTGCAGGGCCTCGCCAAGCCGATCAATGACCTGTCGCGCGGCGCCCTGGTGCGCGACATCGTGAACACCATCGCGATCACGGCGATCCAGGCCCAGGACGCGTCATGACCCGTGTCCTGGTCGTCAACGCGGGCTCATCCTCGCTGAAGTACGAGGTCTTAGAAGCGGAGGCCGGAGTCACGGTGGTCTCCGGCCTCGTCGAGCGCATCGGTGTTCCCGGTTCGTCCGTGCCGGATCACGGCGCCGCCCTCACCGATGTGCTCGAGGATCTGGATGCCGAGAGCATCGATGCGGTCGGCCACCGGATCGTGCACGGCGGCACGGTCTTCGTGCAGGCGGTTGTCGTCGACGACGCCGTCGAGTCGGAGATCGAGCGGCTTTCCGTTCTCGCCCCGCTGCACAACCCGCCGGGACTGGTGGGCATCCGAGCCGCGCGTGCAGCGCTGCCGTTCGTGCCCCACGTCGCCGTCTTCGACACCGCGTTCCACGCGACACTTGCCCCGGCGGCCTACACCTACGCCATCGACGCGGCGGTCGCCTCGCGATATGGGGTGCGGCGCTACGGATTCCACGGAACGTCGTACCGGTATGTCACCCGTCGCGCCGCCGAGGTGCTCGGCCGCCCGCTGGCGGAGCTCCGACTCGTCGTGCTGCATCTCGGCAACGGCGCGTCGGCGGCGGCCGTCGCAGGAGGTCGGAGCGTCAACACTTCGATGGGGATGACCCCGCTCGAGGGGCTCGTCATGGGAACCCGGTCGGGCGACATCGATCCCGCGGTGCTCGTGCATCTGCAGCGGGTCGGCGGGTACGACGCTGCCGGGCTCGACGATCTGCTCAACCGCTCGAGCGGACTGAAGGGGCTCGGCGGGCACAGCGACATGCGTGACCTGATCAGTGCCATTGAGAGCGGCGACGAGGCGGCGGCGCTCGCGTTCGAGGTCTACGTGCATCGGGCGCAGCGCTACATCGCGGCCTATGCGGCCGACCTCGGCGGCATCGACGCGCTCGTCTTCACGGCGGGTGTCGGCGAGAACAGCGCTCTCGTGCGAGCTCGGTCGGTCGAGCAACTCGGCTTCCTCGGGATCTCCGTCGACGAGGGGCTCAACGCCGCGTCGTCGTCGGCGCCACGTGTCGTCTCGCCCGCGGGAAGCCCGGTCGCGGTGCTGGTGGTACCGACAAACGAAGAGCTGCAGATCGCCCTCGAAACCGTGGCGGTCATCGCTGGTGCGTAACGACCCCTAGACTCTCGCCATGTCCGGGGAAACCTCAGCTCACGATCCGTCTGTCAACAACGACCCGACCGAGCCCGACGCCGTCGTGACGCCCGCGCCGACGCTTCCGCCCGAGAACGTGGTGCGTGGCCTGCTGCTGTCGCTGCTCGCGGTGCCCGCCGGCATCCTCGTCTTCGTGCTCATCTGGAACCTGGGCTTCATCGCCTCGATCGTGGGCTTCGGGGTCGCGTTCGCCGCGTTCTTCCTCTACCGGCTCGGGTCGGGCGGCCGGGTTTCGATGCGCGGAGCCGTCGTCGTGGCCCTCGTGACGGTCGTCACCCTCGTTCTCGCCTTCATCGCCGCCGAAGTTTTCACCGTGGCGGGCGAGATTGCCCGGGTGAACCAGGTGTCGGTGCCGGAGGTGCTGACGTCGCCGGAGTTGAGCGGCTTCGTGGTGCAGATCCTCACCTCGCCCGAGGTCGCAGGAGCTCTGGTCGGCGACGCCGCGATGACGCTGCTGTTCGGCGCGATCGGCTGCTTCACGGTGCTGCGTGGAGCGTTCCGCGAGGCGAAGGCCGCCCCGCCGGTCGCCTAACCGTCCGTCGGCAAGGCGGCGAGGATGCGCGTCATCGCCGAGTCGAGGCCCCACCGCTCGGCGAACGCCGATGCTGCCTCGACCTGACCCGCGGTGAGCGGTCGGATGGCGGCGTCGACGGTCGGCAGGGCGAGGTCGCGCACGAC
>CAZCEE010000022.1:0-16138 GCA_964497165.1 uncultured Schumannella sp.
CGGGCCGGCCCCGCGCAGCTCGCTCGCGGCCTCGACGCCGCGCAGCCGTTCGCCGAGTTCCGGAGCGGCGGCCAGGGCCTCATCGAAGTGCTCGCCACGCCCCGCGAGCAGCGCGACCCCGACGACGCGGTCGCCGATCGGCGTCACGTAGAACTCGCCCGCCGGAGTCCAGAGCACCTCGACGAACTCTGACCACGGGGCCAACGCGTAGTGCTGACGCTGCCCGAAGCGACGGCGGGCGCGGGGCGGCGGCAGGGCCAGCCCCACCTCCCGAGCGACAGTGGAGTGCAGGCCGTCGGCCCCGAGCAACCAGGCCGCGCGCATGCCGACGGCCTCCACGAAGCCCGCGCGCTGATGCACCGACTCGACCCGGCCGTCGTGGAACCGCACCCCCGCGGCGACCGCCCGGTCGCGCAGTGCGGCGTGCAGCACGGTGCGGCGCACCCCGCGACCCGGTCCGCTCGCGAACCGGTGCTCGACGCGACGCTTCCCGTCGAGGTACGCGATTCCGTGGAACGGCATCCCGGCGGGGTCGACGCCGAGGCGGGCGAGCTCGGGGATCGCGCCGGGCATGAGCCCCTCGCCGCAGGCCTTGTCGATCGGCCCGTCGCGCGGTTCGACGACGGTGACGTCGAGTTTGGCGAGCCGGGCTTCGATCGCTGCCGCCAGACCGACGGGGCCCCCGCCGACGACGAGCACTTCGGTGTCGACCGACATCAGGATGCTGCGGCTCGCAACGCGCGCTCCTCCGCCGGGATGCGGAAGCGCAGCAGCAGGATCGCGTTGAGCACCGTGAAGACGAGAGCCGTGATCCACGCGCTGTGCACGAGCGGCAACGCGATGCCTTCGACGGCGACGATCACGTAGTTCGGATGCCGCAGCCACTCCCAGCGGTACGGTCCGCGGCGCTGCAACGGCATCCCGGGCACGACGATGACGCGGGTGTTCCACTGACGCCCGAGCGACCAGATCACCCAATACCGCCCGGCTTGGCAGAGCAGCGCGATCGCCAGCATCGGCCAGCCGAGCGCGGGGATGAAGGGTCGCCCGAGCAGCCACACTTCGGCGAGCGCACCGACGAGTAGCCCGGTGTGCAGGGCGACCATCGCGGGGAAGTGCCCGCGCCCCGACTCGACGCCGCCTTGCGCGAACGCCCACGCCGCGTTGCGTTTCGAGATGACGAGTTCGACGACGCGCTCCGCCCCGGTGAGCAGCACGAACGCGGTGAACAGGACAGTGCTGAACAGGATCATGCGGCCCACCGCAGCAGCACGTACTCGCTCGTCACGCCCGGCCCGAGCGCGAACAGCACGCCGTGGGTGCCTGCGGGTTGCACGAGCATGTCGGCGAGCACATGCAGCACCGACGACGACGAGAGGTTGCCGACGGCATCCAGCGACTTCCACGAAGCAGCGAGGTCGGCGTGCGTGAGGGAGAGTCCGCGCTCAAACGCCTCGAGCACCCGCGGGCCGCCGGGATGCGCCACCCAGGCCGACACGTCGCTCCGCCCGACGGCGTGGTCGGCGAGCAGTCCGTCGACATCCGCGGCGATGTTCGCGTCGATCGTGTCGGAAACGGCGGCAGTGAGCACGATGCGGAAGCCGGTGCCGCCGATGTCCCAGCCGATGACCGACGCACTGTCGGGGTAGAGCGCCGCGCGGGTCCCCAGGATGTCGGGGCCGGGCAGGCCGAGCTCGGCGGCACGCTCCGCCCCGGCGACGACGACCGCCGCCGCGCCGTCGCCGAACAGCCCGCTCGCCACGAAGTTGGCGAGCGAATCGTCGCCCTGCTGCAGCGTGAGCGAACAGAGTTCGACCGAGACGAGCACGGCGATCTCACGCGGATGCCCGAGCAGGTAGTCGTGCACCCGTGCCAGTCCGGCGGCACCGGCGACGCAGCCGAGCCCGAACGACGGCACGCGCTTGACGTTGCTGCGCAACCCGAGCTCGGGAACGAGCCGGGCGTCGATCGACGGTGCCGCGATCCCGGTCACCGACGTGAAGAAGAGGTAGTCGACATCCTCTGCTTCCACACCCGCGGTCGTCAGCGCCGCCGCCACCGCGCGAGCCGCGAGCGCCGTGCCCTCACGGATCCAGATGTCGTTGGCGTCGCCGAACGAGTGCAGGTCGCGGTACTGCTCCAGCGGCAGCACGGTGTAGCGCGTGCCGATGCCGCTCGCCGCGTGGAAGCGCTCGAGCACGGCCCGCTTCGTCGCATCGTGGGTGATGAGCCCCGACAGTTCGGCCGTGATGTCGCTCTGCGCATAGCTGTACTCCGGCAGCGCCGGTGCCACCGCCACGATTCGCGACATGTCCGGACGGTATCACCGGCAGACTCAACCGCGTTCAGGCACCTCGCGCTGCTCGGGTCCGACGTACTGCGATAGCGGTCGGATGAGCGCGTTGGCTTCGAGCTGCTCGCGGATGTGGGCCGTCCAGCCGGTCACCCGCGCGGCGACGAAGAGCGGCGTGAACAGCTCCGTTTCGAAGCCGATCAGGTGGTACGCCGGGCCCGACGGGTAGTCGAGGTTCGGCTTGATGCCCTTGCGGTCATCCATCGCCTTCTCGAGAGTCGCATACAGCTCGCCGAGGTCCGGGCGCTCGTACTCCTTGATCAGGGTGTCGAGCGACGCCTTCATCGTTGGCACCCGCGAGTCGCCGTTCTTGTAGACCCGGTGGCCGAATCCCATGATCTTGCGCTTCTTGGCGAGGGCGGCATCGAGCCACCCCTCGACCGCGTCGGCCGACCCGATCTCGTCGAAGATGTGCATGACCGCTTCGTTCGCCCCACCGTGCAGCGCGCCCTTGAGTGCGCCGATCGCCGCGACGACCGCGGAGTAGAGGTCGGCGAGAGTCGACGTGACGACGCGCGCGGTAAAAGTCGACGCGTTGAACGAGTGCTCGGCGTACAGGATCATCGACACGTCGAACGCGGTCACCACGACGAGATCGGGCACCTCGCCGAAGGTCATGTGCAGGAAGTTCGCCGAATACCCGAGGTCGTCACGCGGCTCGACGAGGTCGAGCCCCTGTCGGCGACGCTGGATGTAGGCGACGATCGCCGGCAGTTGCGCGAACAACGTGATCGCCTTGTCGAGGTTCGCTTCCGGGTCGGCGTCGGCGGCGTTCGGGTCGGCGGCGCCGATCGCGCTCACGGCGGTGCGCACGACATCCATCGGGTGCGCGTCGACGGGAAGCAGATCGATCGCCTCCTTCGCCACGTGGGGGAGGTGGCGGCGCGACCGCTCGAGGCGCTCGAATCCGTCGAGTTGGTCGGCGTCGGGCAGCTCGCCCTTCCAGAGCAAATAGGCGACCTCCTCGAAGGTGCAGCGATCGGCGAGATCCTGCACCGGGTAGCCTCGGTAGAGCAGCGAGTTCGTGTCGGGGTTGACCTTCGAGACCGCAGTGGTGTCGACGACGACGCCCGCTAGTCCCTTCTTGATCTCGGACTCTGCCATTGTCAGCTCCTGTTGTTCGTGAGGTCGAAGGTGAAGACGTCGGCGTCGAACTCACCGTAGGCGGCGTAGTCGACGACTTCGTAGAGACGGGCGCGGGTCTGCATGGTCGGCACCTGGTCGGCGAGGGTGCCGGTAGCGGCGAGGGCGTCGAGCCCGCGCTCGATCGCACCCATCGCGATGCGCTGCAGCGACACCGGGAAGATCACCATGTTCACACCCACATCCTGCAACTGCTGCACCGTGAACAGGTCGCTCTTTCCGAATTCGGTCATGTTGGCGAGGATCGGCACCTCCACGGCCGCCCGCATCGCCTCGAACTCGGTGAGGTCGGCCATCGCCTCGGCGAAGATCGCGTCGGCGCCGGCATCCTGAAGTGCCTTCGCGCGTTCGGTCGCGGCCGCCAACCCGCTAACCCCGCGGATGTCGGTGCGCGCCATGATGACGAAGCCCGGGTCGCGCCGCGCCTGCACGGCAGCCCGGATGCGGTTCACCGCGGTCTTCTCGTCGACGACATCTTTGCCGTCGAGGTGCCCGCAGCGTTTCGGGTTCACCTGATCTTCGAGATGCACGCCCGAGACGCCGGCATCCTCGAGCAGTTGGATCGTGCGGGCCACGTTCATCGGCTCACCGAATCCGGTGTCGCCGTCGATGAGCGTCGGCAGGTCGGTGTTGCGGGAGATCTGCGCGCCGCGCTGAGCGACCTCGGTGAGCGTGGTCAACCCGATGTCGGGAAGCCCCAACTCGTTCGCCATGACGGCGCCCGAGATGTAGACGCCCTCGAAACCCTTGTCTTCGATGAGGCGCGCGCTGAGCGGGGTGAACGCTCCGGGAAAGCGCTGGATAGCGTCGGAGGCGAGTCCGGCCCGGAATGCCCGCCTCTTGTCGGTCGGGGTGACGGTGGTGTGCAGCATCCTCAGCTCCTTTCTCGCGTGGTGGGGGTTCCCATTTGCAGGAAAACCTGCCGGCTGGCGCCCCGAGTTGGCCGAAGATTCGGCGTCATCCGTCTGTTCTTCCTGCAAATGGTCGCGTCGCGCATCAGAACAGTCCCTTCGGCGGGGTCGGCAACCCGGGAGCGACGACGTTGAGACCAGCCAGCTCGTCGGCGGCGAGGGATGGCAGCCGTTGGGCGACGTCGAGGAAGCGCTCGATCTCGGCGTCGCTCAGCACCCCGGCGGCGAGGGAGCGGAACTTGCCGACGTACTGCTCGCGGGCGAACGGTCGGGCACCGAGCGGATGCGCGTCGGCCACCGCGATCTCGTCGACGATGCGCGACCCGTCGGCGAGATCGATCTCGACGCGACCGCCGAACGCCTTCTCGCTGAGGTCGTTCGAGTGGTAGCGGCGGGTCCACTCGGGGTCTTCGACCGTCGACACCTTGTGCCACAGCTCCACCGTGTCGGGCCGGCCCGCACGCGACGGGAGGTAGGAGTCGACGTGGTGCCAGCTGCCGTCCTGCAGGGCGACGGCGAAGATGTACGGGATCGAGTGGTCGAGCGTTTCGCGGCTCGCGGTTGGGTCGAACTTCTGCGGGTCGTTGGCGCCGGAGCCGATCACGTAGTGCGTGTGGTGGCTGGTGTGCAACACGATCCGTGTCACGTTGGCGGGGTCGCGCAGTTCGGGATGCCGTGCACCCAGGTCCCGCGCGAGGTCGATCCAGGCCTGTGCCTGGTACTCGGCGGAATGCTCTTTCGTATAGGTGTCGAGAATCGCGCGCTTCGCTTCACCGGCTTCCGGCAGCGGCACCTCGTACCGGCCTTCGGGGCCGTCGAGCAGCCACGCGATGACGCCGTCTTCGCCCTCCCAGATCGGCGAGGGCGAAGTTTGCCCGCGCATCGCGCGATCGACGGCCTCGATCGCCATCTTTCCGGCGAACGCCGGGGCGTACGCCTTCCAGGTCGAGATCTCGCCCTTGCGCGACTGCCGGGTGGCGGTCGTCGTGTGCAGCGCCTGCGACACCGCCTGGTAGATCACGTCGGAGGCGAGCCCGAGCAGCGTGCCGATGCCCGCCGCGGCCGACGGGCCGAGGTGCGCGACGTGGTCGATCTTGTGCTTGTGCAGCGAGATCGCTTTCACCAGGTCGACCTGGATCTCGTAGCCCGTCGCGATACCGCGCACCAGGGCGGCGCCATCCATTCGGGCGTGCTGCGCGACGGCGAGGATCGGCGGGATGTTGTCGCCGGGGTGCGAGTAGTCGGCGGCGAGGAAGGTGTCGTGGTAGTCGAGTTCGCGCACCGCGACCCCGTTGGCGAACGCCGCCCACTCCGGGCTGAACCGCCCCTCGACCCCGAAGACCGTCGACCCGGCGCCGCCTGTCGAAACCGGGTGGGCTTCGGCCTGCCCGCGCGCGGCGACGGCGGGCGCTCGGCCGATCGAGGCGACCGCGACGGCGGCGTTGTCGATCACTCGGTTGACGATCATCTCGGTGACTTCGGTCTCGACGGCGACGGGATCGACGGCGACCTGCGCGATCTTCCAGGCGAGCTGATCCTCTTTCGCGAGGTTCTCGTCGGAGCGGCAGGTGCGGAGTGGGTGGAGCTTCATGCCGTGCCTTTCTGGCCGAGCGGCTCGCGGGCGGCGAGCGTGTCGAGGATGGTGGTGAGGGATGCCTTGAGGTGCACGGTCGTCGCGGATGCGGCGAGCGCGGCATCCCCGTCGCGAATCGCCGTGCAGATCAGCCGGTGCTCTTCGGCGGAGCGCACGAGTCGCTCGGGGTTGGCGGTCGCGATGCGACGTGCGCGGGCGAGGTGCAACCGCACGCCGTCGAGCGCGCCCCGGTACACGGCGTTGCCGAGGGCGTCGTCGAGCGCCGCGTCGAATTGGGCGACGAGGGCGTAGTATGCGTCGCTGCCCGCGGTGCGCAGCAGCTCGGGGGCGGCGCCGAATCGCGTCGCGAGCGCGTCGAAGACTGCGGGGTCACACCGCCGCGCGGCGAGGCGCGCGGCCTGGGTTTCGAGCGCTTCGCGCAGTTCGAACAGATCGGTGACGCTCGCGACTGAGACGTCGGAGACGACGCCGGTGCGCCCGCGCGAGGTGTCGACGAGACCCTCGAGGGCGAGGCGGGCCAGCGCGGCCCGCAGCGGGGTGCGCGAGACCCCGAGGCGCTCGGCGAGTTCGACCTCTGAGAGCTGCGTGCCCGGCAGCAGGTGCCAGTGCAGGATCTCTTCTCGCAGGGCCTCATAGGCCGAATCACTCGCACGCGCCACGAGGCTCCACGATACGCCGCCTGGCGCTTTTTGTATACAAAACGGCCCGTTCGGATGCCGAAGTGCCTTCAGAAGGCGAGTTCAGTATCCAGAACCCTCGCTCAGCAGTCGCAGCTGATCGCCCCGCCGGCGCCGCGAGGGGCGGTGAGGATGTCGACGGCCCGGGTGATCACACCCGAGTCGTCGACGACCTCGAGGCCTTCGCGCGCCCAGTACTCGAAGCCGCCGATCATCTCCTTCACGGCGTAGCCGAGCTTGCTGAACTGCAGAGCCGCGCGGGTCGAGCCGTTGCACCCCGGACCCCAGCAGTAGACGACGACCGGGGTCGTGATGGGGATGAGGTCCGCCGCCCGTGCGGGGATCTCGGCGTGCTGCAGATGGATGGCGCCGGCGATGCGCCCCTGATGCCACGGCGCGTGCCCGCGGGAGTCGACGAGCACGAAGTCGTCGCCCGCCGCGATCGCCGCCGCGACATCGGACGGGTCGGTCTCGAAGCGCAGCTTCGCGGCGAAGTGTTCGACGGCATCGGCCTGCTCGACAGCGGTGAGGGTCACGACCCCACGGTAGAAGCGGTGCCGGGGACCTGGCCAGTGGAACGACAGCCAGCGAGCGTCGAACTGCCGCCAGTACGCTCGGCGAGTGACCGACGAGACCCCTGCCGCGCCGAAGCGCCGGCGGCTCGTCGACACCACTCCGCTCCGCGTCTCTCCGGCCTTCGCCCGACTGTGGTTCGGCGGGGCGATCTCGGGGGTCGGCGCGTACCTCACGATCGTCGCGGTCGGTCTGCAGGTCTACGACATCACCTCATCGACGCTCGCGGTATCGCTCGTCGGCGGCATCGGGCTCATCCCGATGGTCGTCGCCGGCCTGTGGGGCGGGATGGTCGCCGACGCGTTCGACCGCAAACGCGTGCTCCTGGTGAGCGCGCTGATCGGGTGGACCTCGGTGATCGGCCTCGCGCTCCTGGCCTGGTACGACACCGGTCTCCCGGCAGGCGAGGTGCCGGTCTGGCCGCTCTACCTGTTCGCCACGCTGAGCTCGGTGGCCTCGACGGTGCAGTCGACGACCCGCGCCTCGGTGATCCCACGTCTGCTGCCGGGCCACTTGGTGCCGGCGGCGAGCGCCCTCAGCGGCATCTCGTTCGGGGTGCAGCTCACCCTCGGGCCGGCGCTCGCCGGTGTGCTCGTCGCTGCCGTGGGCTACGGCTGGACCTACCTCGTCGACGTTGTGCTGTTCGCGACGATGTTCCTCGGCATCATCACCCTGCCGCGCATGGCGCCCTCGGAGGGCGTCGAGCGCCCGGGCTGGAAGTCACTCAAGCAGGGCGTCGAGTTTCTGCGGAACGCCCCCAACATCCGCATGTCGTTCGCGGTGGACATCGTCGCCATGACCTTCGGGCGTCCGCACGTGCTGTTCCCGGCGCTCGGCGTGCTCGTCTTCGGCGGCGGCCCGATCACCGTCGGCATCCTGACCGCGGCGTCGGCCGTCGGCACGTTCTTCGCGAGCCTGTTCAGCGGGCCGGTCGGGCACGTGCACCGGCACGGCCTCGCCGTTGGCAGGGCGATCACCGTCTACGGCGGCTTCGTGCTGCTGCTCGGCCTGACGGTGCTCGGGGCGGAGGTCGGCCTCGCGAACGGCTGGGTCGCCGAGGTCGGCTCGGAGTTCAGCGAGGTCAACCCGGTCGCTCTCGGCATCGCGGCCTTCGCGATGTTCGGCATGGGCGCGAGCGACGAAATCAGCGCGATCTTCCGCAGCACGATGCTGCTCATGGCAGCCCCCGACGGGATGCGCGGGCGCCTGCAGGGCATTTTCACCATCGTCGTCACCGGCGGGCCGCGTGTCGGTGACCTCTACATCGGGGTGTTCGCGACCGCGGTTGCGTTGTGGTTCCCGCCGGTGCTCGGCGGCATCCTCATCATCGGATTGATCGCGGTTCTGGTACGCACCCAGCGTGGGTTCCGCGACTACGACGCCCGGCATCCGACGGCGTAACCCGCGTATTCTGCAGCCATGACCGAACGGCGCATTCCGTCGTGGCTGTTCGCCGCTGTCGCGGGAGTCGCCGCGGTCGCGTTCGGCCTCGGCGTAGCAGAACTCGTCGCCGGCCTCCTGGCGCCGCGGGCCAGCCCGGTGCTCGTCGTCGGGTCGCTGCTCATCGACCTCGCGCCGACGTGGGCGAAGGATGCCGCGATAGCCCTCTTCGGCACCGCCGACAAGGTGGCACTGCTCATCGGCATCGGTCTGGTGCTGGTCGCTCTCGCGGCCGCTGCCGGGGTGCTGCAGTCGCGGCGCCCGTTGCTCGCTCGGTTGCTGATCGCGGCCGGCGGCATCTTCGGCATCGTCGCGGCGGTGACGCGGGCGGGAGCATCCATTCTCGACGCGGTGCCGGCCACTGTTGCGACGGTCGCCGCGACGCTCGCGCTCACCGCGCTGCTGCGCCGGCACCCCGCCGACCCGCCACAGGACGGCGACCTCAGCCGGCGACGGTTCCTCACCTGGGCGGGCGGCGCGGGGGCGATCGGCGCTCTCGCCGCGATCGGCGGATTCGCCCTGCAGTCCGGAGCTCGCGTGGTCACCGCCGTGCGTGAGACCTTCACCCTGCCGACCCCCGACATCGCCGCAGCTCCCGTGCCGGCCGGGGCGGAACTCGGCATCGACGGTCTCACCTCGGTGATCACGCCGAACGCCGACTTCTACCGCATCGATACCGCGCTCCAGGTGCCGAACCTCGACCCTGCCGAGTGGAGTCTGCGCATCTACGGTCTCGTCGAGAACGAGATCGAGCTCACCTGGGACGAGCTCATCGCGCTGCCGCTCGAGGAGAGTCACACGACGCTGATGTGCGTCTCGAACCCGGTCGGCGGCGAACTCGTCGGCACCGCGCTCTGGCTCGGCTACCCGATCCGCGAACTGCTGGCTCGCGCGAAGCCGACCAGCGACGCCGACATGGTGCTCTCGCGCAGCTCCGACGGGTTCACCGCGTCCAGCCCGATCGAGGCGCTCACCGACGACCGCAACTCCATCCTCGCCGTCGGAATGAACGGCGAGCCGCTGCCGCTCGAACACGGCTTCCCGGTGCGGATGGTCGTGCCCGGACTCTACGGCTACGTGTCGGCGACGAAGTGGGTGGTCGAGCTCGAGGTCACCCGGTTCGACCGGGCCAGGGCCTATTGGACCGACCGTGGCTGGAGCGCCCGTGGCCCCGTCAAGATCTCCTCGCGCATCGACGTTCCGCGCGGACCCGTCTCAGCGGGCGAGGTCGTCGTCGCGGGCGTCGCGTGGCACCAGCACACCGGCATCGCGGCCGTCGAGGTGTCGGTCGACGACGGTCCGTGGCGGGATGCCGAGTTGGCGTCGGCGATCTCGGCAGACACCTGGGTGCAGTGGCGCTACCTCTGGGATGCCGACCCGGGCGAGCACGTGGTGAAGGTGCGGGCGACCAGCGTCGACGGCGATGTGCAGACCGCGGACCTGGCCGCCGTCGCGCCCGACGGGGCCACCGGACACCACACCGTGTCGCTTTCGGTGGTCGAGTAGCCCGCGCAGCGGGCTGGGCCCACGTCGCCCGCTCAGGGCGATGGGGAGCGAGACCTCCTCCTTCGCGGCCTAGTCTTTCGCGCCCGTGACGGCGAGTACTCCACCGAGGCCGATCATCATCACGCCACCGGTCGCGCCGAGTCGTTCGATGCGCTTCGGCGAGCGCGCGAACCAGTCGCGGGCTGACCCTGCGGCGAGCGCCCAGGCCCCGTCGCTGAGCAGAGCGAGCAGGAGGAAGATCCCGCCGAGCAGCAGCATCTGGCCGGGCACCCAGCCGGCTTCGGGGGCGACGAACTGCGGCAGCACGGCGACGAAGAACGCGATCGTCTTAGGGTTGGTGATGCCGACCACGAACCCCTCGCCGAGCATCCGCCGTGTCGTCTTCGGCGCGACCCCCGCCGTCATGCTCTCGGCGGTGCGCTTGCGATGCCGGATCGCCTGGATGCCGAGGAAGACGATGTAGGCCGCGCCGGCGAACTTCAGGATCGTGAACACCACCACCGACTGCGTGATGATCGCCCCGACGCCGAACGAGACGGCAACGATGATCGGCACGATTCCGATGGCGTTCCCGAGCACACTGAGCAACCCGCCGCGGCGTCCGAGGGCGAGCGACCGACCGACGACGAACAGCACCGTGGGGCCGGGCATGATCACGAGCACGATCGCGGCTGCCAGGAATGCGAGGAGGTTTGGCAGAGGAAGCATGGCGTCACGGTACTCCGGCCGGGAAGGTCACGCCCGCGCGCGGCGAGGTGCCAAGCTGAAGGTATGACGAATAAGGGACTTCGCTGGGGGATCCTCGGCGCGGGCGGCATCGCCCGCCTGCAGGTGAGCGACATGCAGCAGCACGGCTTCACCGTCGTGGCGGTCGCCGCCCGAGACCTCGCGAAAGCGCAAGCCTTCGCGGACGAGTTCGGCCTGCCGACCGCGTACGGTAGCTACGAGCAGCTCGCGGCCGACCCGAACGTCGACGCGATCTACGTGGCGACCGTGCATCCCGCCCACGCGGAGTCGGCACGCATCGCCCTCGATGGCGGCAAGCACGTGCTGGTCGAGAAGCCGTTCACGATGGATGCCGCCGAAGCGCGGGTACTGGTCGACCTCGCCGCCTCGAAGAACCTCGTCATCCTCGAAGCGATGTGGACCCGCTGGCTGCCGCACATGGTGCGCATCCGCGAGATCCTCGCCGAAGGGCTGCTCGGCGATGTACGTACCGTGCTCGCCGACCACGACCAGAAGATCGACCACATCGAGCGGCTGATCCGCCCCGAACTCGGAGGCGGAGCCCTGCTCGACCTCGGCATCTACCCGGTGTCGTTCGCGTGGGACGTCTTCGGCGCCCCCGACACCGTCATCGCCCATGCCACGATGTCGGATGCCGGCGTCGACCTCGAAACCGCGATCGTCCTCGGCTACCCGTCGGGCGCTCACGCGGTGCTGCAGACGCAGATGAACGGCACCGGCCCCAACCGGGCCGCGATCGTCGGCACCGAGGGCCGCATCGAGATCGAGTCGGTCTGGTACAACCAGGTGGCCTTCACGCGGTACGACGCCGCCGGGGAGGTCGTCGAGCGGTTCGACGAGCGCGCCGAGGGTCGCGGCATGAACTTCCAGGCGGCCGAACTCGAACGCATCGTCGCCTCAGGAAAGCTCGAGGGCGACATCCTCGCGCCGTCGGAAACCGTCGCGATCATGGAGACCCTCGACGAGGTCCGCCGGCAGATCGGGCTCACGTACCCGAGCTAGATTCGGTTGATAGGTTTTCCTGCCAACTTCTGGTAGGTTTGGCAGGAAAACCTAGCAACTGGAGGGGTGATGGTTCAGCGAGACTCCCCACGCCGCGCGCGGTTGCAGGCCGAGATCGGCGAGAACCTGCGGCGATGGCGTCGCGTCAACGGGATGTCGGCTACCGAGCTCGCCGAACGTGCTGCCGTAACCCGCGAGACGCTGCGGGGGATCGAGGCCGGCACCGCGTCGGTGCGACTCGACTCGTTGCTCGCGGTGCTCATCGCGCTCGGCATCGCCGACACCGTCGTCGCCGCGACCGACCCCTTCACGAGCGAGGCCGCGCGGTCGCGCATCGACGACATCCTCCGTGAGGGCGGGTCGTTGTGACGGTTCCGAGTGAGATCGAGGTGTGGCTCGACGACCGTGGCGCTGAGCCGCTTCGCGCCGGGATGCTGCGGGCGTCGTTTCAGGGCGGGCGCACGCTCGCATCCTCCTCCTTCGAATACGACCCCGCCTTTCTCGCGCATCGCGACCGATACGCGCTGTCTCCTGACCTCCCGCTCGTCTCCGGGCGGCAGTTCGCCCCCGAGCACCAGTCGCTGTTCGGCGCCTTCTCGGATGCGGCTCCCGACGACTGGGGTCGCCGCATCATCGACGCCGACCACGCGATGCGGCTGTCGCACGACGCCGCCCTTCCTCGACGAATCGGCGACTTCGACTACCTCCTAGGCGTCTCCGATCGGTCACGCAGCGGCGCGCTCCGGCTGCGTGACCCGCGCACAGAAGAGTGGCTGTCGACGAACGAGGGGGTGGCGAACCTTCACGACGTCGGTCGTATCGTGGCTGCCGCTGCGCGCTACGAGTCGAACCAGGCGACCCCCGACGATGTCGCCTATCTCAACGACGTCGCCACATCGCCGGGTGGCGCGCGACCGAAGGCGAACGTCCTGAAGCCCGACGGTCGCCTCGCACTGGCGAAACTCCCGCGGTCCACCGACGGCTCCCACGACGTAGAACGCTGGGAGGCGCTCGCGCTCGGCCTCGCAACCCGATGCGGCATCCGCGTTCCCGTTTGGGAGCTGCTGCCCACCCCGGCCGGCGAGAAGTCGGTGCTCGTTCTCGACCGCTTCGACCGCACCGTCGACGGTCAGCGCATCGGTTTCATCTCCGGCGCCACAGCGCTCGGGCTCGGCGTGCACGATGACCGTCGGGTGACCTACGAGGAATTCGCCGACACGATCGGCGAACTGAGCGTCGACCCGCGCGCCGACCTCAGAGAGATGTTCACCCGCATCGCTCTCACCGTGCTGATCCACAACGTCGACGACCACTGGCGCAACCACGGGTTCCTCCGTACGATTCAGGGCTGGCGGCTCTCCCCTGCCTTCGACCTGAACCCGAGCCCGCGCGCGGGCAGCATCCTGTCCCGCCCGATCAGCGACACCGACGACCCGCGGGATCGTGACATCCGCAAACTCGTCGACGTCGCGAAATCGTTCGGGCTCTCGCGCGCCGACGGGGTCGACATCATTCACGACGTCGCGAGCCGCGTGGCGTCGTGGCGCGACGCGGCGGATCAGCTCGGCATTCCCGAGCCCGAACAGGAGGCGATGGCCGCGGCGTTCGACCCTGTCGCCCTCGATGTCGCGCGGTCGATCCCTCGGACGGCACCGCAGTCGCCCCACCGACCCGCCTCCAATCGGCCTCTTCACTCCGACCTCGAGTTCCCCTCCAAACGCGAGGCTCTGCAGGAGCTCGGGCGGCTGCTCGGGCGCGACTACGCGCTGGGCCCGGGCAGCACACTTCCCTCCGCGATGTTCAGCGACGCCGCGAGGCGGGCTGGCGTCACAGCGGAAGGCCCGATGCCCGAGCGGGCGGAACGCGTCGCACTCGCCGCGGGCCTGACGTGGGCATCCGACCACGACTCCCGGAGTACCCCGTCGGGCGGCGGCAGCACCGTCACGCTCGTCGGCCTGCACAAGCTCATCGAGGCGCTTCGGGCGCTCGACCGCTGACCGCGCCGGTAACCGCGCGACTCAGGCCATCGTCGCGACATCGATCACGAAACGGTAGCGCACGTCGGACTTCAGCACGCGCTGCCAGGCCTCGTTGATCTGGTCCGCCGCGATGAGCTCGGTCTCGGGCACGATGCCGTGCTCGGCGCAGAAGTCGAGCATCTCCTGGGTCTCAGGGATGCCGCCGATGCTCGATCCGGCGAACGACCTGCGGTTGCTGAACAGCGCGAACACCGGAACCGGGAGTGGCTCGGGCGGGGCGCCGACGTTGACGAGAACGCCGTCGAGACGCAGGAGGGAGAGGTAGTCCTTCAGATCGATCTCTGCTGAAACCGTGTTGAGGATGAGGTCGAACTCGTTCTTGAGCGTCGTGAACGTGGCCGGGTCGCTCGTCGCGTAATAGTGGGCGGCTCCGAACGCGCGACCGTCCGCCTCCTTCGACAGCGACTGCGAGAGCACCGTCACCTCCGCACCGAGCGCGTGGGCGATCTTCACGCCCATGTGGCCGAGTCCGCCCATCCCGACGACGGCGACCTTGCGTCCGGGCGCGGCATTCCAGTGCCGCAGCGGCGAGTAGGTCGTGATTCCCGCGCACAGCAGGGGCGCCGCGACCGCGAGGTCGATCGCCTCGGGGATGCGCAGCACGAAGTCCTGGTCGACGACGATGTGGGTGGAGTACCCACCCTGAGTCACCGTTCCGTCGCGGTCGATGCCTGCGTAGGTGCCGACGTTGCCGCCCTCGCAGTACTGCTCGAGTCCGGCGCGGCAGTTCGCGCACTCCCGACAGGAGTTCACCATGCACCCCACGCCGACGCGGTCGCCGACCGCCCATTTCGTCACCGCGGACCCGACCGTCGACACGACGCCCGCGATCTCGTGGCCGACCGTGAGCGGATAGGGCTGCACACCCCAGTCACCGCGAACGGTGTGGATGTCGGAGTGGCAGATTCCCGCGTACTTGATCTCGATGAGCACATCGGCGGGCCCGACGTCGCGACGCTCGATCGTCGTGGGAAGGATGTCGGCGGTGGGGGATGCGGCAGCGTAGGCCGTGACAGTCAGCACGACACCACGTTAGATGCTCAGCGCGACACGAACCTGCGGTGCCGACCCGGCGACAGCTGCTCCACGTCGTCGCCCGTGACGAGTTCGGCGGTCGTGCCGGTCGGTACGACGACATCGACGACGAATTGGTCACCGTCGAGGGCCCAAGTGATCGACGCGAGCCCGTGCGGCGTGACTTTGGTCGCCGTCGCCGACGACAGGCCGCTCTCGAGACCCGGCCTGAAGGTGATCGTGCGCCAGGCGGGCGATGACGCCTCGATTCCCGCAAGTCGCCGGTGCATCCAGTCAGCGACCGCGCCGAACGCGTAGTGGTTGAACGAGGTCATGTCGCCGGGGTTCACCTCGCCGGTGGGCAGCATGCTGTCCCAGCGTTCCCAGATCGTCGTCGCGCCCATCGTGACCGGATAGAGCCACGACGGCACCGTGTCCTGGTTGAGCAGCTCGACGGCCAGGCCGAATTGGCCCGTTTCGGTGAGCGCATCGAGCAGCAGGGGCGTGCCCAGGAACCCGGTCGTCAGGTGGGTGTCCGCGGCACGCACGAGCGCGGCGAGCCGTCGCCCTGCTTCGGGCAGCTCCTCAAGGTCGAACAGCCCGAACGTGATCGCGATCGCGTACGCCGCCTGCGACTCCGACGACAACCGGCCGGCGCCGACACGGTACCGGTGTCGAAACCCCTCCCGTGAGGCCCGAGCGCGTTGCCGCATCTCGTCGACGTCGGTCAGCCCCAGCTCCGCGGCAGTCTGCGCGAGAACCGCGGCAGAGCGGTGGTAGTACGCGGTCGCGACGAGATGCCGATCGGTGAGCCCCTGAGCCGGGTCGTCGACGGGGGCCGAAGGGTCGAGCCAGTCGCCGAGCTGGTAGCTGCCGTCCCACACGTCATCGGGGCGCGCCAACTCGTGTTGGAGGTTTGACCAGGCGCGTGCGCTGTCGTACTGGCGCCGCAGCAGCTCGCGGTCGCCGGTTTCGCGATACACCGCCCGCGGCACGAGTACGGCGACGTCCCCCCAGCCGGCTCCCGGCCGCGCGGGCGTCCACTGCTCGCCGCCGGGGATCTCAGGCACGAACCACGGAACGGTCCCGTCGTCGTGCTGCTCGGCAGCGAGGTCCTTCAGCCAAGAGACCAGCAGGCC
>CAZCEE010000023.1:0-15767 GCA_964497165.1 uncultured Schumannella sp.
CACGCCGTCGTCATCCGTCACGACCGTCTCGCCCGCGCGTGAGGTGAGGGTATAGGGAGCGATCTCCTCCGCGAGGAAGGCGGCCGACGCGACCGCACGCTGGTGAGACCCCGCCGACCAGGCATCCTGCGCTTCGCGGGTGACCCGGTGCTCGGCGTTGCCTCCTTCGGTCGAGGCTCCCATCGAGACGTGCTCGAACGAGTCGAGCAGCGCGTCGTGCTCGAGCGTGTCGACCATCTCGATCGCGCCGTACCTGACGCCTGCACGGCCCCGGAAGGCGTGCGGTGCGCGCGACATCGACTCCATGCCCGCCGCGACGACGATGGCGTGCTCGCCCGCCTCGATGTTGCGGGCGGCAGCGATCACGGCTTCCATCCCCGACAGGCACACGGCGTTGATGGTCATCGCCGGCGACGACAGCGGGATACCTGCGGCGACCGCCGCCTGGCGGATGGGGCCCTGGCCCGCGCCCGCCGGCAGCACCTGGCCACCCCAGATACGTTCCACCTCGGCCGCCTCGACCGCCGCCCGAGCGAGCGCGGCGTGGATGGCGTGCGCGGCGAGGTCGGACGCCGGGATGTCGGCGAACCTTCCGGTGAATCGTGAGAACGGGGTGCGGGCGTATCCCGCGATGACGACCGACATCAGCGTGCCTCCAGTTCGACGGTGCCCACTTCGACGGGCTCTGTTAGTTCAACGGCGAAGGGCGCCCCGGTCAGGGTGCGTAGTTCGTCAACATCCTCTCCCGGCGCGATCTCCCGCAACACCAGGCCGGCGGGGCCGATGTCGAAGACGGCGCGGTCGCTCACGATCCGGTCGACGACGGCGACCCCGGTGAGCGGCAGGTCGCACGACTCGACGATCTTCGGCGAGCCGTCTTTCGCGACGTGTTCGGTGACGACGATGACGTAGGGGGTGCCGGCGACGAGATCCATCGCGCCGCCCATTCCCTTCACGAGTTTGCCGGGAATTGTCCAGTTTGCAAGATCGCCGTGTTGCGACACCTGCAGCGCCCCGAGGATCGCGGTCGCGACGTGGCCGCCGCGGATCATGCCGAACGAGGTCGCCGAGTCGAAGACCGCCGCGCCCGGCAACAGCGTCACCGTCTGCTTGCCGGCGTTGATGAGGTCGGCATCCTCTTCGCCTTCGAACGGGAACGGCCCCATGCCGAGGATGCCGTTCTCGCTCTGCAGCGTCACCTCGACGCCGACGGGCAGGTTGTTGGCGACGAGCGTCGGGATGCCGATGCCGAGGTTGACGTAGTCGCCGTCTTGCAGGTCACGGGCCGCGATCGCGGCCATCTCGTCACGCGTCCACACGAGTACGCACCGTCCTTTGTTCGATGTCTTTCTCCAGGTCGTCGCACACGACGAGGCGCTGCACAAAAATCCCCGGGGTCATCACGTCGTCGGGCTCGATGAACCCGTCGACGATCTCTTCCGCTTCGGCGATCGTCAGCCTTCCCGCGGTCGCGACCAGCGGGTTGAAGTTGCGCGCCGTGAGCCGGTAGCGCAGGTTGCCGAACGGGTCGGCCCACCGCGCACGCACGAGCGCCAGGTCGGCGACGATCCCCCGCTCGAGAATGACCCGCCGTCCGTCGAACTCGGCTTCCGGCTTGCCCTCGGCGATCGGGGTGCCGACGCCGGTCGGTGTGTAGAAGCCCGGGATGCCGGCGCCGCCAGCGCGCAGCCGCTCGGCGAGCGTGCCTTGGGGCGCGAACTCGACCTCGAGCTCCCCCGACAGGTACTGCTCGGCGAATAGTTTGTTCTCGCCCACGTAGGAGGCGACGACCTTCTTCACCTGCTTGTTCTCGAGCAACAGCCCGAGCCCCTTACCGTCGACGCCCATGTTGTTGGAGACGATCGTCAGGTTCTTCGCGCCGGTGTCGCGCAACGCCCGGATGAGGTTGCTCGGGTTGCCGCTCAGGCCGAACCCGCCGACCGCGATCGTCATGCCGTCTTCGACGACGCCGGCGAGTGCCTCCGCTGCGGACGCCCAGATCTTCTGCGCCATGCCACTCCTTTGTGTGCGTTTCGTGTCTCATGTCCACATCGTGGTCACAGTTCAGCGTAGGTTCTGATTGCCGTTCTGTCGAAGATCGGTCGAGATGCGACCATTCGACCGCACTAGCGTCCATAATGTGGACATGGCCTCGGTCCCCGGAACTCAGGTGATCACGCGTGCCGCCGCCGTGCTGCGTGCCGTGAGCGCCGCGATGCCGCGCGGGTTGGGTACCTCGGCGGTCGCGACGACGACCGACCTCTCCCGCCCGACCGCGCACCGCCTCTTGGCGTCGCTCGCCGCAGAAGGCTTCCTCGACCACGACGCGCTCTCCGGTCGCTGGGTTCCGGGGCCCGAGCTATATCTGTTGGGCGCCGTCGCCGCCGAGCGCTACGACATCACTGCGACCGCGCGCGCCGTCGTGCGGGCCCTCGCCGAGGCGACAGGGGAGAGCGCGTTCCTCTCCGCCCGCCGCGGCGACGAAACTGTGTGTCTGCTGCGGGAAGACGGCGCGTTCCCGATCCGCTCTCACGTGCTGCACGAAGGCATCCGATTCCCACTCGGGGTCGCCTCGGCCGGGCTCGCGATCCTCGCGTTCCTGCCCGACGCCGCCGTCGAGCGCTACCTCGCCTCGGCCGACCTGTCGGAATTCGGCCCGGCCCACGACTCCGCTCGAGTGCGGGAACGCGTGGCCGCCACCCGCGCGGCCGGCTACGCGGTCAACCCGGGGCTTCTCGTCGAAGGGAGTTGGGGCATGGGCGCCGCGGTGTTCGACACCTCGGATCAACCCGCGTGGGCGCTCAGCCTCACCGGCATCGAGGCGCGATTCTCGGCCGAACGACGGCCGGAACTCGGGCGGCTGCTGCTCGAGCACGCCCACCGGTTGACGCAAGGCCTGCGCGACCGCCGAACGAGTCAGTCGTGAGGTGGCCCGGGCGGCCGGGAGAGGAGTGAGCCTCGCGGAACTCGCATCATCCGCGCGATGAGCGACTCCGGCGGTGGCGCCGGCGTGGGGTCGCCGGCCGCACGCACCAACTCGCCGGTTCGCGGATGCCGCAGGTCGAAGGCCGGCACGTCGAGGGTCGTCGAGTAGCCGCTGTCGTGCTCGGCTCGCATGCGGCGTACGGCGAGTTCCCCCAGCACGATCCAGGCGACGAAGCCGGCCAGGACGAGGCCGCCCGGCACGATGAGAACGGCCGGATGCGGTCGCCAGCCGAACCCGAGGGCACCGAGGGTGACGAGCAGCAGCCCGATCGAGAGCGCCACCACGAGACGCGCGCGACCCTGCCACTGCCCGGCCGTCAGACCGGGAAGCAGAGCAGGGTCGCGCGCGACCATGGTCTCAGCGACCGCCGGAGCGCCGCTTGTTGAAGACGTCGAAGGCGACGGCGAGCAGCAGCACGAGGCCCTTCACGGCCTGCTGCCACTCGATGCCGATGCCCATGAGCGACATGCCGTTGTTGAGCACCCCGATGATGAGACCACCGATGATCGCGCCGCCGATCGTGCCGACACCGCCCTGCACCGCCGCACCGCCGATGAAGGCGGCCGAGATGGCCTCGAGCTCGAAGCCGTCGCCCGCCTTCGGCCCGGCCAAGTTGAGGCGGGCGGTGAAGATGAGGCCGGCAAGCGCTGCGAGGGTGCCCATGTTGACGAACAGCCAGAAGTCCACCTGGCGGGTCTTGATGCCCGACAGTTCGGCGGCGTGGCGGTTGCCGCCGATCGCGTAGACGTGGCGGCCGAACACCGAACGGTTCTGGATGATGCCGTAGATCAGCACGAGTGCAGCGAGCACGATCAGGGTGATCGGCAGACCCTTCGCCTGGGCGAGCGAGAACGCGAACGCGCCGATGCCGAAGACGGCGAGTCCCATCTTGAGCAGGAACCACCCCACCGGCTCGACGTCTTGGGCGTAGCTTTGCCGTGCCCGCCGCGTGCGCAGCGACTGCACGACGATGCCGATGATCGCGAGTGCGCCGGCCATCAGGGTGACGATGTCGATGTGCCCGCGCGCCCCGAACGGCACCTCGAGGAAGCTGAGGAACCCGTTGCCGAGGGCCCGGTACTCGGTCGGGAACGATCCGATGTTCTGGTTGCCGAGGGTGACGAGCGCCAGCCCCCGGAATATCAGCATTCCCGCGAGCGTCACGATGAACGCCGGTATGCCCACGAAAGCGATCCAGAAGCCTTGCCAGGCTCCGACCAGCGCCCCGACCGCGAGGGCGCCGATGATCGCCAACCACCACGGGAAACCGAGATCCGAGATGAGAACGCCGGAGACGGCGCCGATGAACGCCGCGACCGATCCGACCGAGAGGTCGATATGGCCCGCGACGATGACGAACACCATCCCGATCGCCAACACGAGGATGTAGCCGTTCTGCACGATCAAGTTGGAGATGTTCTGCGGTCGCAGCAGCACACCGTTCGTCGTGATCGAGAAGAGCACGACGACGGCGATGAGGGCGACGAAGATTCCGTTGCGGCCGAGGTCGGTGACGACGTGGCCGAGCGCCGCAGTGATCCGATTCGGCGAGGGTGCCGAGATCGGCGGTGCCGGCGGGCGAGTGGTCGGTTCGGACATCAGCGCGGAGCCTCCATGGTCATGAGCTTGATGAGTGCTTCGGGTGTCGCCTTCTCGATCGGGAGTTCCCCGGTGATTCGGCCTTCGGACAGGGCGTAGATGCGGTCGCAGATTCCGATGAGCTCGGGCAGTTCGGACGAGATCACGATGATCGCCTTCCCCTCGGACGCGAGCCGGTTGATGATCGTGTAGATCTCGTACTTCGCACCGACGTCGATGCCGCGCGTCGGCTCATCGAGGATGAGCACGTCAGGAGCGGAGTAGATCCACTTCGACAGCACGACCTTCTGCTGGTTGCCGCCGGAGAGCTTCCCGGTCGGCACGAGCACGCTCGGCGCCTTGATGTTCATCTCTTTGCGGTACTGGTTGGCGACCTTGAACTCTTCGCCGTCGTTGACCAATCCCCCGCTTGAGAGCTTCTTCAGCGACGCGACGGAGATGTTGCGCTTGATGTCCTCGATGAGGTTGAGCCCGTAGTACTTGCGGTCTTCGGTCGCGTAGGCGATGCCGTTGTCGATCGCCTCGGCGACGTTGCGGATGCGGATCTCCCGCCCGTTCTTGAAGATCTTGCCCGAAATGCGCGTGCCGTAGGAACGCCCGAACACACTCATCGCGAACTCGGTGCGGCCTGCTCCCATCAGCCCGGCGATCCCGACGATCTCGCCGGCCCGCACCGTGAGATCGACGTTGTCGACGACGACCCGGTTCGGGTCTTGCGGGTGATGCACCGTCCAGTCTTCGACGCGCAGCACCTCCTCGCCGATGTGCGGCGTGTGGTCGGGGTAGCGATGTTCCAGGTCGCGACCGACCATGTCTTTGATGATGCGGTCTTCGGTGACATCGGTCTTCGCGATCGTCTCGATCGCCTTGCCGTCGCGGATGACCGTCACGCGGTCGGCGACCTTTTTGATCTCGTTGAGCTTGTGGCTGATGATGATGCTCGTGATGCCCTGACCCTTGAGGTGCAGGATCAGGTCGAGCAGGTGATCGGAGTCTTCGTCGTTGAGCGCCGCCGTGGGCTCGTCGAGAATGAGCAGTTTGACGCGCTTGCTCAGCGCCTTCGCGATCTCGACCAGCTGCTGCTTGCCGACGCCGATGTCGCGGATCTTGGTGGTCGGGTTCTCGTTCAGCCCGACGCGAGCTAGGAGCTTCTTCGCCTCTTGGTTCGCCTTGTTCCAGTCGATGAGGCCGAACCGGCCCTTCACCTCGTTGTTGAGGAAGATGTTCTCGGCGATCGACAGGTAAGGGCTGAGCGCGAGCTCCTGGTGGATGATGACGACGCCTTCGGCTTCGCTGTCACGCAGGGTGCGGAAGTTCATCTCGCGGCCCTCGAAGACGATCGAGCCGTCGTACGTGCCGTGCGGGTAGACGCCGGAGAGCACCTTCATGAGGGTCGACTTGCCGGCACCGTTCTCGCCGCAGATGGCGTGCACTTCGCCGCGCTCGACCTCGAGGGCCACGTTCTGAAGGGCTTTGACGCCCGGGAACGTCTTGGTGATGTCCCGCATCTCGAGGAGGGTGTTCGACATCGCGATCCGACCAGCTTTCTACCAAACGACGGTGTTCTCAGATACTGCCGGTGGGGGGAGCGTAGCTCCCCCCACCGGCAGTGGTGAAGAGGTAACGGACTTAGCCGTTGATCTCCTCTTCGGTCCAGTAGCCGCTGTCAACCAGCTGCTCGGTGATGTTGTCCGCGACGACGATGTACGGCTCGAGGAGGTAGGAAGGAACGACCTTCACTCCGTTGTCGTACGTCTCGGTGTCGTTGATTTCCGGCTCGTCGCCACTGAGGGCGGCGATCGTCATCTCGGCGGCCTTGGCGGCGAGCTCACGCGTGTCCTTGAAGATCGTCGCGTACTGCTCACCCGCGATGATCGCCTTGACACTGTCGAGCTCGGCATCCTGGCCCGAGATGATCGGGAAGTCGGCGCCAACCGTGTAGCCGGCGTCGGTCAGGGCCGAGATGATGCCACGGCTGATGCCGTCGTAGGGCGACAGCACTGCGTCGACCGTCGAGCCGTCCGAGTACTGCGACGCGAGGATGTCTTCCATGCGGCTCTGGGCGGTCTCGCCGTCCCAGCGCAGCGTGGCGACCGCGTTGATGTCGGTCTGGCCCGACTTCACGACGAGCGTTCCGTCCTCGATCAGCGGATTGAGAACAGACTCCGCGCCCTCGAAGAAGAAGAACGCGTTGTTGTCGTCGAGCGAGCCGGCGAACAGCTCGATGTTGAACGGTCCCTCAGGAGCGTCCGCGATCGGGGTGCCGTCGAGTTCGGTCAGGCCGAGCCCGTTGAGAACCGACCACGCCTGCTGCTGTCCGACCTTGAAGTTGTCGAACGTGGCGTAGTAGCTCACCGCGTCGGTTTCGCGCAGCAGGCGGTCGTACGCGATGACGACGACATCCTGGCTGGCAGCTTCCTCGAGCACGTTGGTGAGGGTGGTGCCGTCGATCGCGGCGACCACGAGCGCGACAGCGCCCTTGGTGACCATGTTCTCGATCTGGCTGACCTGGGTCGGGATGTCGTCCTCTGCGTACTGCAGGTCGACCGTGTAGCCGGCCTCCTCGAACTGGGCCTTGAGGGCGTCGCCGTCCTGGATCCAACGCTCCGAGGAGCGGGTGGGCATGGCGATACCGACGAGGCCGCCTTCGCCTTCACTGCCGCCGTCGGCCGCCGGGGCGCAGGCCGCGAGGCCGAGCGCTAGGGCAGCGGAGGCGACGACTGCGAGCACACTTCGCATCTTCACTGTGTGATTCCTTTCTGAATGGACGCCATTGTCATTAGTGCAATGGCCGGCTTCGTCCATGAAAGCCGGTCCTCTCGTCCGAGCTGTTGCCCGGTGAGTCCTGTGGTCATGACAGTTCCCCGTCGGGGCTCTGTCCGTAGACGTTCTGGTAGCGCGAGAACAAGCTGTCGATCGCGGTGGCGGGGAGCGGCTTCACGTCGCCGAGCTGTCGCGCGAGGTGCACCGTGCGCGCCGCATCCTCGACCATGACGGCGGCCTTGACGGCGTCGCGCGCGTCGGAGCCGATCGTGAACGGCCCGTGGCCTTGCATGAGCACGGCGCGCGAGCGGTGACCGCTGAGGGTCTTCACGATGCCTTCGCCGATCGAGGCATCCCCGATGATCGCGAACGGGCCGACCGGGATCTCGCCGCCGAACTCGTCGGCGATCGCGGTGAGCACGCACGGGATGGCTTCGCCGCGTGCGGCCCAGGCTGTCGCGTACGGGGAGTGGGTGTGCACGACGCCGCCGACCTGCGGCATGTGCCGGTAGACGTGGGCGTGTGCCGCGGTGTCGCTCGACGGGGTGCGCTCGGATCCGGGGGTGTCGGGAATGACCGCGCCGTCGAGATCGCAGAGGATCATGTTCTCGGGGCGGAGGTCGTCGTACGCGACGCCGCTCGGCTTGATGACGAAGAGGTCGGCTCCGGACACGCGGGCCGAGACGTTGCCGCCGGTCCAGACGACGAGCCCGTAGCGCACCAGCTCGGCGTGCAGCGCAGCGACCTCTTCCCGGACGCGGGCGATGGTGACTTGGAGCTCAGGGGTGAAATCGGTCGAGGCGCCGGGGATTCCCGCACGCACCGCTTGCCGCTCAACCACACCCGACTCCATCGTCTGTCTGAACCATGTTCGCCTCGGTGATGTGACCGTTCGATGTGACCGGTCACACGAGACGGCCCCATGCTAGACACGAAACGGTCACATTCGCAAACCTGTCGACTCAGCCGTGACCGGAACGTGACCTGACGGCGGTCAGTCGCGCATCGAGGCTGGCGGAACCGTCGTCGACTGCCGAACGATCAGCTCGGGAACGACGAGGTCGTGATCGGGCACCCCGTCACGCAGCTCAGCCATCAGCAGCGCCACCGCTCGGCGCCCGATCTCGGAGAAGTTCTGACGCACCGTCGTCAGCGGCGGGGCGAAATGCGCGGCCTCCGGGATGTCATCGAAACCCACGAGACTGATGTCGTCCGGTATGCGCAGATCCATCTCTCGGCAGGCGTGCATGAACCCCAGCGCCATCTGGTCGTTGCTCGCGAACACCGCCGAGAAGTCGCGGAAACGCAGCAGCTCAAGCCCCGCGTAGTACCCGAAGTGCGCGCTCCAGTCGCCGAGGATCGGGGCCCGGGTGCGCAGGTCGGCGGCGTTGATCTCCTCGAGGTAGCCCTGCATCCTGGCTTCGGCTTCGATCCAGTCCTGCGGTCCCGAAATGTGCAGGATCTCGGTGTGGCCCAGCTCGATGAGATGCCGGGTGGCGAGCCGCGCGCCGAGGGTCTGGTCGGTCGACATCCCGTGCCCATCCGCGAGGTCGGCGGTTTGCAGGGTGACGTACGGCACGTCGGGCGCGATCTCGGCGATGACCTCGAGCACTCGCTGCTGCGGGGCGATCACCACGAGCGCCTCGACCGACTGGCTCATCAGATAGTCGAGAGCCGCGCGGATCGATGTCACATCCGTCGTCGCGATCGACGTGACGCTCGACCGGTAGCCGGCATCCCGCGCCGCGATCTCGATGGCCGCGATGCTCGTCGCCGGACCGTACTGGAAACTCTGCGAGGTGAGCACCCCGATCGTGCGCGAGCGGCTGGTCACCAGTGCCCGGGCCGCCGGATTCGGGCGGTAGCCGGTCTCGGCGATGACCTCGAGCACGCGTTCGCGGGTGGAATCCCGGATGCTGGGGTGATCGTTGAGGACGCGCGACACCGTCTGGTACGACACCCCGGCCAGGCGGGCTACGTCACGGATGTTCGGTGCCCGGCCACGACCCAGTTCTGGGTCGACCCGGTCGGGCGCGTGATCGTTCACATGATGATCTTGCCGCAGAAGGTCGGATTCCCGGCACAACCCGCTAAGCTGCGGACAGCGATCGGCGTTTGCCTTTGGCGAATGAACGGCCCTCAGCCTCGCCGGGGGTCGACAAATTGGATGGATCGCACATCTCGAACCCTGCCGCCCCGACGGGCGCTGCATCCCTCGGGCCGATCCGCGCCACTACTCCTCGCACGACCGCGAAGATCGATCCCGCACGCCAATTCACCGCCGTCGCCCAGGTGATCCGCGAGTCGGGTCTGCTCCGGCGGGCACGGTGGTTCTACATCACCCTCATGACCGGTCTCGGCCTCGCGCTCCTGGCGTCCGGCGCGGGCTTCGTGCTGCTCGGCGACACCTGGCTGCAGTTGCTCGTCGCGGCCGCCCTCGGCATCCTGTTCACCCAGTTCGCGTTCTTCTCGCACGAGGCCGCGCACCGGCAGGTGCTCAGCTCAGGTCCCGCGAACGATCGGATCGGCCGGCTCGTCGGCCCCCTGCTCGTCGGTATGAGCTACTCGTGGTGGATGAACAAGCACACCCGCCACCACGCGAACCCCAACCAGGTGGATCGCGACCCCGACATCGACGGCAGCATCGTCGCCTTCACCGAAGAGAAGGCGACGAACGCCCGCGGCTTCCTGGCGTTCGTGAACCACCGCCAGGGCTGGCTGTTCTTTCCGCTCCTGCTGCTCGAAGGCCTCAACCTCTACGTGCAGTCGTACAAGTGGCTGCTCACCCGTCGCGGAGTCAAGGGGCGCTACTTCGAGCTCGGGATGCTGACCCTCCGATTCGCGATCGTCTTCGGCGCCGCGTTCTGGTTCCTGCCGCTGGGCCTTGCCTTCGCCTTCCTCGGCGTTCAGATCGCCGTCTTCGGCCTCTACATGGGGGCGGCGTTCGCGGTGAACCACATCGGGATGCCGATCATCGAACGCGACGCGAAACTCGACTTCTTCACCAAGCAGGTGCTCACCTCGCGCAACATCCGCGGCGGCTTCTTCGCGAGCGCGATCTACGGCGGGCTCAACTATCAGGTCGAGCACCACCTGTTCCCGAACATGGCCCGTGCGCACCTCGCGAAGGCGCGTAAAATCGTGCGCGAACACTGCCACACCCTCGACATCCCCTATACCGAGACCTCGATCCCCGCCGCCTACGTGGCCGTGATCGAGTACCTCAACCGGGTCGGGCGCTTCGCGCGCGACCCCTTCACCTGTCCGGTCGTCGGTCGATACCGACGCACCTGACCCGGTCAGTTCGACCGGACCCTGGTCACTTCGACCGGGATTACCGCAGTAGAGAGAAGAACAACATCATGGCAACTGGAACCGTCAAATGGTTCAACGCCGACAAGGGCTTTGGCTTCATCGCCCCTGACGACGGCACTCCCGACGTGTTCGCGCACTTCAGCGCGATCGCCGGCAGCGGACGTCGCGACCTCAACGAGGGCGAGAAGGTCCAGTACGACGTCGCACAGGGCCCCAAGGGTCCTCAGGCGTCGAACATCCAGCAGGGCTGATAGTCCCGCATACCGAATGAACCCCGTCCACCTCGGTGGGCGGGGTTCTTCCATTCAGCTCCGACTGCGAGGATGCACCATGCAGCGCGACGTGACCGTGACCCTCAACCTGAAATCCGATGGGTCGGCACAACTCGCACTCGCGCTCGCCGTCGCCGCCGGGCATGACGTCGAGGAGCGCTTCGAGGCCACCCAGGCCGGCCGCGTGCTGCCGGTGACGGTGCTCGACGACATCCACGGCGGGCGCCTGCATGTGCTCGACGTGCAAGCCGGAACGGTGCGCGTCGAGTACTCGGCCACCGTGACCGGCCTCGCCGGGCCTGCCGACATCGACGCGATGCAGCAGATCCGCTACCTGCGCCCGAGCCGGTACTGCGAGTCCGACATCCTGCGCCCGATCGCGGTCGCCGAGTTCTCGGGCCTGCAGGGGGCAGAGCTGCTCGCCGCCGTCGCGAGCTGGGTGGGCGTGCGGATCGCCTACGTCACCGGCTCGAGCCTGCCGACCGACGGGGCGGTGCGCACGATGCTGTCGCGCCGCGGGGTGTGCCGCGACTTCGCCCACCTCGTCGTCGCTTTCCTCCGCGCGCTCGACGTGCCGGCCCGCGTGGTGGCCGTCTACGCGCCAGGCCTGGCGCCGATGGATTTTCACGCCGTCGCCGAGGCCGCGATCGACGGCGTCTGGCACGTCGTCGACGCGACCACACTCGCCCCGCGGCAGAGCCTGGTCCGCATCGCGACGGGCCGGGATGCCGCCGACATCGCCTTCCTGTCCGCGCGCGGCGACCTCCCGGTACGGATCGCCGACCTGCAGGTGCTGGCCGTGGCCGACGAACTACCGCTCGACGACACGCTGCAACCTGCCGTGCTGCAGTGACCGCGTGGCGCGCGCAACCTGAGAGCCCGCACATCTGCCGGGCCTACCGTCGAGAGATGCTCCCTCCCGTCTCGACCCGCACGCTGCTCACCGCGATCGAGACGAAGCGCCGCGAAGATGCCGCGTTGCGCTGGAACCAGTCGTTTCTCACCGCCCGCCGTCCGGGCGGCTACGGCGGACGCGATGCGGTCACTCGGCGTTCGAGCCGCGCCTAGCCCCGTGGGACGCCTGCGGGAACTGCTCGACGAACTTCAGGCACGCAAGCTCGCCGCGACAGCGGCCGCCGATGACCTCGCCACCGACGAGTGGCGCAGCGAAGGTGGCAGCGGCGCCGCCGAACTCAATCGACGCGAGCCGGGTCAGCCCTCGTCAGATCAGCGCGTCGCCGACGACTCCGCGTCGAGGTCGGCACCGTCGACGTCGTCGTCATCGGGGATGACCGACTCCGTCTGACCTTGGAAGGTCGCCGACAGCGTGCGGTACGACCGCGTCAGGAAGGCGAGGAACGCGAACACGATCATCGCCAGCCCGGCGAACAGGAAGACGATCGCGATCCCGCGAACTTCGCCGTCGCCGAGCAGCCAACTCCAGGCCTGCGTGCCGCCACCGTCGTTCATGTACGGAATGATGATGAACTCCGCGATCGGGGCGATGAGGAAGGCCGTGACCGGCGCCGCCGCCGCCTCGAATGCCGCCGCGAACCCGAAGACTCGGCCTTGCGTGCGGAACGGCACCACCTTTTGGATGACGGTCTGCTCCGACGCCTCGACGGCGGGAATGATCGTCATGTACAACCAGATGCCGGCGGCATAGAGCAACCAGGATTCGCGGATCGTGAAGAGCGCTCCGAGCACGCCCATGACGATGACGAGGATCAGCATCGTGCGGATCGGGTTGCGACCGAGGCCGAACTTCGCGATGAACAGCCCGCCGATGATGAAGCCGGTCGACGCGACCGCGAACACGACCCCCCACAGTTCGACCGGGAACAGCTCGAGCCCGTAGGGATCCATCAGCGCCATGTACACGCCGCCGATGAGGTTGTTGAACGTCGAGAAGATGATGAGCGCGAATAGACCCGGCACCAGCCGGATCGCGCTGAGGGCGCCCCGCACGTCGATGACCGGCGCGCTCTCAGCGACCTCGGGCTTCTCTTCGGGAATGGAGAGGAAAAGCAGATGGATGAACGCGAGCGCGGTGAAGACGATCGCGAGCAGGAGCGTCCAGCCCATGCCGAGGATGCCGATGGAGAGCCCCGAGAACACGCTCGTCACCATGAAGGCAAGGCCGCCAACGGTTCCGACGAGGCCGTTCGCGTTGGCGTGCCGCTCGACGGGGACAAGCAGCGTGACGGTCGTCGAGAGCGCGATGTTGCGCATGTTCTCGATGACCCCGCCGAACAGGATGATGCCGGCGAACAGCCAGAACCACGGGCCGCCGATGTCGAGCAGCGCGCTCTCGGGCAGTAGCAGGTAGATGACGCCCGCGATCGCGAACGCCGCGAGCGTCGTGCCGCTCGCGAAGATCATGGCGGTGTGTTTACGGTGCCGGTCGACGATGGAGCCGAAGACCATGCCGAACAGCGCGACCATGAGCATGTAGGCGCCGCCGATGACGCCGGTCGCGAGCACCGAGCGAGTCTCGAGATACACCCAGAAGGTGAGTCCGAACCAGAGGTAGCTCGTGGTGACGTTGGCGATCGCGGTGTTGATGAGGACGCCGAGGAAGGTGCGCATGCCTCCCGGCAGCGGTACGTGGTCGGTGGCGGTAGGGGTCGAGGACGGCTCCGTCATAGGGACGAGCCTAAGACGACCCTCCGACACCGGCCAGGCTCCGCTGCAGGTCAGCCTCCGACACCGGCCAGGAGGCAAGCGGGTAACCTGGCCGCCGTGACCGATGCGACGCGCCGTGCCCCGAGCATGTATGACGTCGCGACGCGGGCGGGGGTGTCGCACCAGACGGTGTCGCGGGTGCTCAACGACTTCGCCGGCATCCGGCCCGAGACTCGGGAACGCGTGCTCGCCGCCATCGCCGATCTCGGCTACCGGCCGAACCGCGCCGCGCGCGCCCTCGTCACGAGCCGCAGTCGCGCCATCGGGGTACTCCTGCCGGCCACTGCGGATTTCGGACCGATGAGCAGCCTGCACGCGATCGAGCGCGCCGCCCGGGCCGCCGGGTACCATGCCCTCATCACGAGCACGCTGATCGAGACCGACGCCGTGCGGGAGAGCCTGCAGTTCCTGCTCGACCAATCGATCGAGGCCCTCGTCGTGATCGCGCCGTACCGCGTGGTGACCGACGAGCTGGATGTCGTCCCCCCGGGCATTCCGACCGCCCTTCTGCAGACCGGCGATGTCGACACTGTCGGTGCGATCGCGGTCGACCAACGCGCGGGTGCCCGGCTCGCGGCGCGTCACCTGCTGGAACTCGGGCACCGCCGCATCCAGCAACTCACCGGCCCGGCCGACTACCTCGAGGCGGTCGCGCGACGGGACGCGGTGGATGAGGAGCTCACCGCCGCCGGGGTGCCGCTGCTCCCCCGGCTGACCGGCGACTGGACGGCGGACTCCGGATACTCCGCCGGCGCCGCCCTCGACCCGGCGACGACCGCAGTCCTCTGCGGCAACGACCAGATGGCGCTGGGCTTGATGCACGCCCTCGCCGACCTGGGCCGTTCGGTACCCGACGACGTGAGCGTCGTCGGCTTCGACGACATCCCGGAGTCGGCCCACAGCCTGCCGCCCCTGACGACGGTGCATCAGGACTTCGAGGAGGTCGGTCGCCGGGCGGTGAGCGACCTCGTCGCTCGCCTCGAGGGGCGCGACCCAGACCCGGAGGCGACAACGGTCGCCCCGACCCTGGTGGTGCGGTCGTCGACGGCCCCGGTCTGACCGCGGTCGCGCGACTTGGCGCGGAGCGATGTGAGCGATAACATTGCCTGGTTCGTCGAGGAGGATGTGGTGAGAAACAACGCCGACCGCGCCGTTGACGCCGCGATCGCGGCCGTCCGCGCCGACGTCGCCCGGTTGCACGGCGAACTGGTGCGTTACGGCCTCGTGGTCTGGACCGGCGGCAACGTCTCGGGCCGCGTGCCGGGCACCGACTACTTCGTCATCAAGCCCTCCGGCGTCTCCTACGAAGACTTGACGCCCGACAACATGATCCTCTGCACTCTCGATGGCAACGTCGTTCCGGGCACCCCGGGAAGCGAGCGCAGCCCGTCGAGCGACACCGCCGCGCACGCCTACGTGTACCGCGAAATGCCCGACGTTGGCGGCGTCGTGCACACCCACTCGACCTACGCGGTCGCCTGGGCCGCGCGCGGCGAAGAGATCCCGTGCGTCATCACCGGGATGGCCGACGAGTTCGGCGGCCCCATCCCGGTCGGTCCGTTCGCGGTCATCGGCGACGACTCGATCGGCCGCGGCATCGTCGAGACCCTGCGCGGCCACCGCTCGCGCGCGGTGCTGATGCAGAACCACGGACCGTTCACGATCGGCGTGACCGCGAAGGATGCCGTGAAGGCTGCGGTCATGTGCGAGGACGCCGCGCGGTCGGTGCATCTCGCCCGGCAGGCGGGAGACCTCATCCCGATTCCTCAGGACCAGATCGACGCGCTCTACGCGCGGTACCAGAACGTCTACGGACAGAGCGGAGACGAACGGCGATGAGCGCTGAGGCCATCACTTTGGGTCGTGCGGTGCTCGGAATCGAGCTCGGCTCCACCCGCATCAAGGCGTGCCTGATCGGCGACGACCCGGCCGTCGTGATCGCGAGCGGCTCCCACGAGTGGGAGAACCAGCTCGTCGACGGGGTGTGGACCTACGCGCTCGACGACGTCTGGTCGGGACTCCAGGCCGCCTACGCCGACCTCGTCGCCGACGTGCGCCGCCGCTTCGACGTCGTGCCCAGCGGGTTCGCCGCGATCGGGATCTCGGCCATGATGCACGGCTACCTCGCCTTCGACGCCGACGGTGAG
>CAZCEE010000024.1:0-15661 GCA_964497165.1 uncultured Schumannella sp.
GCCTCGAGCGCGCGTTCGCGGAAACCCATGCGGCGCAGACCGGCACGATCCCGGTCGTCACCACCGACAGTCAGCCGGTCGCCGACCTCGAGCGTCCCGACGCGCAGCAGGACGATTCCGCAGGCGAGCCCGAAACGACGGGCATCACCCAGGCCCTGGTGGAGCAGATCGGTGACGCGCACGGCAACCTGCCGGAGGGCTTCACGGTGCACCCGAAGCTGCGGCAGCTGCTCAACAAGCGTATGGAGATGAGCCGCAACGGCCTCATCGACTGGGGTTTCGGCGAGCTGATCGCGCTCGGCTCGCTGCTCACCGAAGGCACCCCGGTGCGTCTCGTCGGTCAGGACGCCCGCCGCGGCACGTTCGTGTCACGCCACGCGGTCTTCCACGATCGGGAGAACGGCCAGGAGTGGCTACCGCTCGCGAACCTGTCCGACAACCAGGCGAAGTTCTGGATTTACGACTCGCTGCTGTCGGAGTACGCCGCGCTCGGCTTCGAGTACGGCTACTCGGTGGAGCGGCCCGACGCGCTCGTGCTCTGGGAAGCCCAGTTCGGCGACTTCGTCGACGGCGCCCAGACGGTCATCGACACGTTCATCTCAAGCGCCGAGCAGAAGTGGGGCCAGCGTTCGAGCGTCGTGCTGCTGCTGCCTCACGGCTACGAAGGACAGGGGCCCGACCACTCGTCGGCCCGCATCGAGCGTTTCCTGCAGCTCGCGGCCGAAGACAACATGACGGTCTCCCGCCCCTCGACGCCTGCGTCGTACTTCCACCTGCTGCGTCGTCAGGCCTACGCCCGCCCACGTCGCCCGCTGATCGTCTTCACGCCGAAGTCGATGCTGCGGCTGCGCGGTGCAACGAGCGAGGTCGCCGACTTCACTTCCGGCAAGTTCGAGCCGGTGCTCGATGACGCGCGAATCACGGAACCCGCCGCGGTGAAGCGGGTGCTGCTGCACGCGGGCAAGCTGCACTACGACCTGCTCGCCGAGATTGAGAAGCGGGATGACGCGGGTTCGTTCGCTCTGGTGCGCGTTGAGCAGTACCACCCGTTGCCCCTCGCCGAGATCACGGCAGCGGTCGGAAAGTACCCGGACGCCGAGATCGTCTGGGTGCAGGAGGAGCCGGAGAACCAGGGCGCCTGGCCGTTCATGCTCATGGAGTTGGCTCCTCGGCTGCCGCTCGGTCGCACCGTTCGGGTCGTCTCGCGTCCGGCCTCGGCCGCGACCGCGACCGGTTCGTCGAAGCGCTCAGCTGCGGAACAGACCGACCTGATCGATCGGGCCTTCACCCTGTAGCAGCGACCGTCAGTCGGCGCGGTGCTCGGTCACGAGGCGCTGGAGATAGTGCAGATCGACCTTTCCGCTCGGCCCGCGTTCGAGTGAGTCGCAGACGACGAGCCGGCGAGGCCGTTTGTAGCCAGCGAGTCGCTCGCCGAGGTATTCGCTGAGCTCGGCGACCGTCGGCCGGGCGCCCGCACGCCGAGCGACGACGCCGGCGACGACGGCGCCCCAGCGTTCGTCGGGAACACCGAACACCGCCGCGTCAACGACATCGGGATGCTCGAGAAGCAGGTCTTCCACTTCGACCGGGTAGACCTTCTCGCCTCCCGTGTTGATCACTGTCGAGTCCCGGCCCAGGAACTCGATGACCCCGTCGGGGTCGGTGCGAACCCAGTCGCCCGGGACGACGTGCCGGACCCCGCCGATGTCTCGGTAGACCTCCGCCGTCTTCTCGGGCTGGTCGAGGTACCCGATCGGCATCGCCCCCCGGTAGGCGAGCACTCCCACCCCGTCTCGCACCTGACGCCCCTCGGCGTCGAGTACGACCGCGCCCTCAGCGAGCCGGAGCCGGCTCGGAAGGTCGTCGGGCGAGCGTACTGTGGAATACGCGAAAGGTCCGCCCTCGCTCGCCCCGACGATGTCGATGAGAGTCGCATCCACATGTCGAAACAGATCCGCCTTCCGATCGTCTGTCCACGCCATCCCCGAACTGACGATCGAGCCAAGCGTCGAGAGGTCGTACGGTTCGCCTGCGAGCGCGGCCCGATCGAGTTCCTCGACCAGCGGCGTCGCGATCGCGTTCCCGGCGATGATGAGGCGGGTCACCCCGTTCTTGACAACTTCGCGGAGCGCCTGTACGGGATCGAAACGGGGCGAGTTGAGGAAAACGACACGGCCTCCCGCCGTGAGTGTGTTCATGCTCGCGAACATCGCAGCGGCATGCATGAGGGGCGAGATCGGGAGCGTGCTCGGAACAGGAACGTCGTCCCGAACTGCCAGGTCGACGATCTCGTCGAGGTCCCGCGGAAGCGGCACGCCCGCCGTGCCGTAGATCGAGACCATCTGGGCGTCGAGCAGGTCGCCGTGCCGCCAGACAACGGCCTTGGGGGCGCCGGTCGTTCCGCCGGTGAACATGTAAATTGTGTCGCCCCCGCCGAGCCCGGTGACGGGGAGCGCGCGCGCGGCGCGAAGGAGCTCTTCGTAGCGTTCGGATCCCGGCACAACGGGCACGGAGGAACTCCGGCCGCCATCGGCGATCTCGACGAGACCGACCGGATGCTCGAACGCCACGCTCGACTCGCGAACGACGTCGCCGAGGGACTCGGGGTAGAGAAGCATCCGTGATCCACTCGCCTGTACCAGCTGGGCCAGCTCGGTCGCGCGGTAGCGGAAGTTCATGTTGACGGGCACCGCGCCCAGCTTGAAGAGAGCGTAGATCGCCTCGAGATACTCGGGTCGGTTGTATAGGAAGAGTCCGACGGCGTCCCCGTGTGCGACGCCTCGTTCGGCAAACGCTCCGGCGAGTCGCGCGGCCCGATCTTCGAGTTCGCGGTAGCCAAGCGTCGTGGTACCTGCAACCACCGCGAGCGCATCCGGGGTCGCGGCAGCGATGCGATCCCAGATCTGCGACCAGTTGAGCGTCCAGACCGGATCCGTCACGGCTGCCATCGTGCCCCTCACCCGAGCGAGGGTGGCACAGCCCCGGAGGGCTGTCGGTGTCGCTCGAACTCGTTACGCCACACTGCGTCGATGTCTTCGGCCGTCCAGCCTCCGTCGGCGAAGTCTACGGCGGCCTCCGTCGGGTGACCGTACATGGTGAGCTTGTCGCCCCCGATGCCGAGCGCCTGCCCGGTGACGTCGGCGGCGAGATCCGACGCGAGCCACACCACGAGCGGGGCGACATCTTCCGGCGACCCGAGGGCGTGATCGCGTCGCACCTCGCGCGGCAGCGGTTCACCCCGAAGGAATCGCTCGTACAGCTCGGCGTAGATCGGAATCGTGCCCGTCATGGCGGTCATCGCGGTCGGAACGACGACATTTGCGGTGATCCGATCGCGGGCGAGCTCGAGCGACCAGGTTCGCGCCATCGCGACGAGGCCTGCCTTGACGGCCGCGTAGTTCGTCTGGCCGAAACTCCCCAGCTGTCCGGCGGGAGACCCGATGAGGATGAGCCTGCCCCCCTCGCCCTGCTCGCGCATCGCGATTGCGGCGGCGCGGCCCAGCGTGAAAGTCCCCCGCAGATGGGTGGCCACGACGAGATCGAAATCTTCGTCGCTCATCTTCCACAACACTCGGTCGCGAAGAACCCCCGCGTTCGAGACGACGATGTCCAGTCGCCCGAACTGGTTCAGCGCGGCATCGACGAGGGCCGCCGCGACCTCGCTCGATCCCACCGGAGCGACGACGGCGGTCGCGCGACCACCCGCCGCCGTGATGCCGTCGACGACGGCCGACGCCGTCATCCCGTCAATGTCGTTGACGACGACAGCCGCGCCGGCAGCCGCGAGCTGTTCGGCATAGGCGCGCCCGAGCCCCCGGCCACTCCCGGTGACGATCGCGACGTGTCCGTCGAGAAGCCCGCTCACGCGTAGTACCTCAGAACCATGTCGGCGACACACACCGGTTTCGCGCCGCCGTCGATGTCGAACGTGACCTCGGCTTCGACCTGAACGCCGCCAGGAATCTCGGTCACGGCACGCACCACCCCGCGCACTCGAACGCGGGCCCCGACCGGCACGGGGGCCGGGAAGCGGAGGCGGTTGAGCCCGTAGTTGACTCCCAGCCCGACCTCGGTGACCTCGAACACCTCAGCCATGAGCGGCGCGACGAGACACAACGTGAAGTAGCCGTGCACGATCGTGCCGCCGAACGGGGTGGACGCCGCGAACGCGGGATCGAGGTGCACGGGGTTGTGATCCCCCGTGATGTCGGCGAAGCGGTTGACCTCGTCCTGGGAGATCTCCCGCCACGACGAGGGTCCGAACTCGGCGCCGACCAGGCCGGTGAGCTCGGTCAACGAGACACGGAGGCGCTGTTCTTTCACGATGTGATCCCCTTTCGTGAGGCAACGCGGCGGCGCCACGCCTTCTGGATGCTCGGAACGATGCCGTCGGGAAGGAAGAGCAGCACGACCACCAGCACGACCCCGTAGCCGGCGTATTGCAGGGTCGGTCCCGCGGTGGCCGGAAGCCCCGGCATGGTGCTGAGCACGCTGAGCGCCTGCAGGAGCAACGAGATCACCAGAACCCCGACGACGCCACCCCAGAGCGACCCGATGCCACCGACAACGGCCATGATCACGTACTCGAAGGACTTGGACGCGGGGAACGAGTCCTGGCTGACGAACGGGATGAAGAACGCCGAGAGGGCACCCGCGAAGCCCGCGAACACGGCCGCGAGCGCGAACACCTTGATCTTGCTGCGCAACACCGGGACGCCCGACGAGGCGGCGGCGGTCTCGCTCCCTCGCAGCGCCCGCATCCCGCGACCGAACCGGCTGTCGACGAGATGCTGCGACACGACGAGTGCGGCGACGAGGATCGCGACGGCGAGGTAGACGTAGCCGAGCTGTCCGCCGGGAAGCAGCTGCGGAATCCCCATGATGCCGACCCCGCCGCCGAAGAGGGGCACGGTGCTCATCACGAGGTGCACGAGCAGCAACACCGCCAGCGTCCCGAACGCCAGATAGTGACCGCGCAGCCTCAGCAACGGCGCGCCGATGAGCACGGCGAAAGCCCCCGCAACCACGGGCGCGGCGAGCAGGCCGAGCACGGGGGGCAGCCCGAGTTGCCGACACAGGACACCGACGGTGAGCGCGCCGACGGCGACGAACGCCGCCTGACCGAGCGACGCTTGGCCGGCGTAACCCATGAACAGGGTGAGGCCGACGACGACGATCATCGACAGCAGCGTCTGCATGAGGAACGTGCGGTCACGCACCAACAGGGGCAAGATGAGCGCCGCGACCGCGAAAGCCGCGACCGGGATGTAGGGGGCAAGACGCCTCATTTCGCTTCCTCCGTGGTGAGCGATCGGTGACGGGCGATCATCACGACGAGCATCATGACGAGTGCGAGCTGGGTCTGGAACGACCCGTTGAGGTAACCGGCGACCATTTGGCCCGAGACCCCGAGCACGAGGGCGCCGATGAGGGTGCGGCCGGGACTGCTCAGACCGCCGAACACCGCCGCCGCGAATCCGCTCAGCGCCAGGGGGAGGTCGGAGTAGACCGAGAGCGGGAGGGTCGGGGCGATGAGCACCCCGGCGAGTCCGCCCAGCGCCCCCGCGATGGCGAACGCGGCGAGACCCATCCGATGGATCTGGATGCCGACGAGCCGCGCCGCGCGCGGGTTCGAGGCGGCGCCCGACATCGCCCTGCCAAGGTCGGTGCGCTCGAAGAACACCCACATCGCGCCGAAGACCACGAGCGTGACGACGACGATGAGAACGCGCTGGGACTCGATTCCCACCCCGACGATCTCGACGGAGCCCTCGAGGCCGGGGGGCGAGATGGGGTTCTGCCCCCAGAACAGGATGATGATCGCCGTGCCCAGGAACGAAAGACCGAGGGTCACCAGGAGCGCCACGAAGGCCGGCGTTCCGGGCCTCGACAGTGTCACGAGCCCGATGAGCAGTCCCGCCACAGCGGCGATGAGCACGGCGCCGAGCTCGCCCAGCCCGTGTGGGATCGCCATCGTGAGCAACGAGTACGAAACCAGGCCGCCGAGCACGGTGAGGGTGCCCTGGGTGAAGTTCACGACATTCGTGACGCGATGCACGACCACGAAACCGCTGCCGATGAGGGCGAACGAGGCTCCGACCGCGAGCCCGGAGACGAGGAAGGTGAGGAAGGTGCTCATGGTGATTCGCTCGCGTCCCGAGTCATCGCGGCACCGAGATAGATGGCGGCGAGCTGCGGATCCGCTCGCAAGACCTCGGTCGACCCTTCCGCGACGACGCGGCCGGCCTCGAGGACGTAGGCGCGGGAGCAGAGGTCGAACGCGAGGTCGACCTCTTGCTCGACGAGCAGGATCGTCGTTCCTTCGTCGCGATTGATCTCGCGCAAATGGTCGATGAGGCGCGCCGCGATGAGCGGGGCCAGGCCGAGCGAGAGTTCGTCGATGAGCAACACGTCGGGCCGCGCCATGAGAGCACGCCCGATCGCGACCATCTGCTGCTGACCGCCGGAGAGCAGGCCCGCCCGCTGACGACGGAGCGGCCGCAGATCGGGCAGGACCGCGTAGACGCGTTCGGTGTTTCGCTCGCGGCGCGGCCTCCGCCAGGCGCCGAGGCGAAGATTGTCGTCGACGGAGAGGTCGGCGAACATCTGGCGCCCTTCGGGTACCTGGGCGCTGCGACCGTCGATGTCGATCGTGCCCGACGCCGTCGGCACCATCCCGCTGACGGCATTCAGCGTCGTCGTCTTTCCCGCGCCGTTCGGGCCGACCAGGGCGACCATCTCACCGGCTTCGACATCGAGGCTGACGCCGTCGAGGGCCGTGGCGGCGCCGTACGTGACGACGAGATCACGGATGCGCAGCATGGTGCTCTCCCGTTCCCAGGTAGGCCTCGATCACGCGAGGGTCGGTGCGGATTGCTTCGGGGGTGCCGTCGGCGATGACTCGACCGAGGTCGAGCACGGTGATCCGGTCGGCGAGCCGCATGACGAGTCCGACGTCGTGTTCGATGAGAAGCACGGTGACGCCGTCGTCGTGGAGCTCACGCACGAGCTCCTCGAACGCCCGTCGTTCGCTCGCGCGCAACCCCGATGCGGGTTCGTCGAGCAACAACAGTCGCGGGCGGGCGACGAGGGCGCGGGCGAGCTGCACCCGACGCTGTTGCCCGAGCGGAAGGCCGCCGGCCTCTTTGTCGACCCACTCCGCGAGTCCGACCCGCTCGAGGGCATCCCGCGCCTCGGCGAAGATCTCGCGCTCCTCGCGCCGGTGGCCGGCGGTACGGAGGATTGCGGCGGCGATCCCGCTGCGGGTGCGGGCGTGCGCCCCGACGGCGACGTTCTCGAGCACAGACAGCCCGGGGAACAGTCGCGCGCCTTGGAAGACGATCGCCACACCGAGTTCGGCGCGACGATGAGGGGGAAGGCGGTCGATCCGCGTGCCGCCGAGAGTGATCGTTCCCGCGCTCGGCGTCAGGTGTCCGCTCACGAGGCTGAACAGCGTGGACTTCCCGGCCCCATTGGGTCCGATCACTCCCCGCAGCTCGCCCTCGGCAACCGTCAGATGCACGTCGTCGGTGGCCCGCACACCCCCGAAGGAGCGTGAGACGCCGTCGATCTCGAGCAGCGGATGACCGCCTTCCCTGGTGATCATCAGTCGGGCAGGTCCGCGAAACGCTCGATGCTGTACTCGGTCGCGACGAACGCCCCATCCTGAATCTCGACGATCGCCAGGTCAGCGGTCGTCAGTCCGACGTGGTCGGTCGGCGAGTATGCCTTGCGCCCGATCGTCGTCAGGATGTCGAGACCCTCGAGAGCGTCCCGAACCGCGGCGTGGTCGGTCGACCCGGCAGCTTCGATCGCGGCCTTGATCAGCTGGATCGCTGCTGCACCTTCGAACGCGAACTGCGGCGGGTACGGGTAGTCGGCCGCGCTGTCCGACGCCGCCCACAGAGCTGCGAAGTCGTCGATCTGCGTCTTCAGACTTCCCGCGGGGATGTCCGCTCCGGCAACGGCGAGGTTGCTGGAGAGGATGACTCCCTCGCCCGCCTCGCCGACCGGGATGCTGTACAGCGTGCTCGCCTGGGCGCCGGTCATGTAGAGCTGCACACCGCTGCCCGCACCCTGCCCCGCGAACTGACCGGTGATGATGCCCGGCGCGGGGCCTGCACCCCAGACGAGGAACGCGTCGGCGCCCGAGTCCAGTGCCTTCGTGATGAGCGGCGTGAAGTCGGTCGCGGCCTGGTCGTACGGCTCGTTGAGCACGATCTCGAGTCCCGCCTCGTCGGCGTACCGCAGCGTCGCTTCGCTTCCGCCAGTCCCGAACACGTCGCCACCGGTGTAACCGATCGCGAGCTTCTCGACACCGATCGCGGTGAAGTACTCGACCATCGCCTGCCCATAGATCTCGGCCGTCGCGGGGACGACGAAGATCCACTCGTTGCTGCCGTCGCCGTAGGCGCTGACCGGGCCGAGCGAGAGGGTCGGAATCTGTGACGACGTCGCACTCTCCGAGATGGCCGCCGAGGCGCTCACGAACGAGGACGAGATGAGCACGTCGTATTCGCCGGACGCGGCGAGTTGGTTGTACTCGGTGACGGACTGCGTGACATCAGTCGTGTCGTCTTTGAACGTGACTTCGATCTGACGACCGTCGATCCCGCCCTCGGCGTTGATCTGCTCGGCCATCAGCTCGATCGCCGCCGACCCCGGGCCGCCGAGGATGGCATACGGGCCGGTGAGCGGGAGGACGACGCCGACCTTGATCGGACCCTCGTCGGAACCGCCTTCGTCGCCGGGTGCAGTGCATCCGGCGAGCGCTGTGATCGCGAGCGCGGCACTCGCCGCGATCGCCCAGGACTTCCTCTTCATTGGGGACACTCCATTCTTCGGTGAACGGTACTTGGCAATCAGGATACCTGACTGTCAGTATTACTGAGTATTGCCGATCTTGGAGAAGTTTCGCCTCCACGTCAAGTGAGAGACTGAATCGACCGCAACGAAGGGGATTCGATGACCGAGCCCGGAGCCGCGCCGCTCATCGGAGACCTCCGCCATTCGACGGTGCTGTACCTGATCAAGCAGGTCGAGCTGGCAATTCGGGCCCAGATCGACGAAGCGGTCGGTGGATACGGGCTCACCGCGCTGCAGTACACGTCGCTCACGGTGCTCGCCCGGCATCCCGGCATGACAAGTGCCCAGCTCGCACGCAACTCGTTCGTGCGCATCCAGACGATGGCCCAGCACCTCAGCTCACTCGAAGAGCGCAACCTCATCCGTCGGGTGCGCGACCCGAACATTCGACGTCAGGTGCTGGTCTTCCTCTCCGAGGAGGGGCAGCGGGTGCTCGCGAATCTGGCGGAGCCGATCTCGCAGATCGAGAGCCGGATGCTCGCCGACTTCACGCCGACCGACGCGGCGCGGCTGCGGAAGCAGCTCGGCGCGATCCGCTTCGCACTGAGCGGCACCGCGGCGCACTGAGCACAGCCACGCTCAGCGCCTCGGGTCAGGCCAGCGACTCCCCGAGACGCGTGAGGATGGCGGCGCGGAGTTCTTCGGGAGCCTTCTCCTGGCACGCCTTCTGCATCTTGAGGGTGAGCGTGACGCCGACGAGGTGCTCCCCCGTGCAGTCCTCGCAGGTCTCGAGGTGGTCGGTGATGTCCTTGAAGTCCTGATCGCTCAGCTCGCGGTGCAGGTACTCCTCGAGTTCGGCCTTGGCCTTGTCGCAGCCGCAGTCGGTCATGTCGCACTCCTGGTGGTGGGAGCCGGAACGGTGATGCCGCGCTCGCGTGCGTAGTCGGCGAGCAGATCGCGCAAGAGCCGACGGCCACGGTGCAGCCGACTCATGACGGTTCCGACGGGGGTCTTCATGATGTCGGCGATCTCCTGGTACGAGAATCCTTCGACGTCGGCGAGGTAGACGGCCAGCCGGAAGTCTTCGGGAATCGACTGCAGAGCTGCTTTGACATCACTGTCCGGCAGGTGGTCGATCGCCTCGGCTTCAGCCGACCGCGTCGAGCGACCCTGGGTGAGCGACTCGGCGCCGCCGAGCTGCCAGTCTTCGAGGTCGTCGATGGTGCCCTGGTAGGGGCCGCGTTGGTTCTTGCGGTAACTGTTGATGAACGTGTTGGTGAGGATGCGGTACAGCCACGCCTTGAGATTGGTGCCCTGCGTGAACGACCCGAATGCGGCGTAGGCCTTCACATAGGTCTCTTGCACCAGGTCGCCGGCATCCGCAGGGTTGCGCGTCATGCGCAGCGCGGCGGCGTAGAGCTGGTCCATGAAGACCAGCGCCTGGTCTTCGAAGAGGCGCCGCAGTTCGGGAGCCGGCCGCACCGGCGGGGTGTCGCTCATTGCCGTCGAGTCTACTTCCGCACGCAGTACGGGACGTTCGAGGAGGGCGGTGGGCATACCCTAGACAACCGATGGCTGACTCGACCTATTCCGCGGGCTGGGCGGCGCCCGTGGCGACCGCTCCCCTGGATGCGCGCCTCGTGATCCCCGGATCGAAGAGCCTCACCAACCGCGAGCTCGTGTTGTCTGGCCTTGCTGTCGGCCCTTCGACGCTGCGCGCACCGCTCGTCGCCCGCGACACCGAACTGATGGCGGATGCGCTGCGCGCCCTCGGCACGACGATCGACGCGTCTACGCCCGGCACATGGTCGATCACGCCGGGTGAGCTGCACGGCGGCACCGAGCTGCACGCCGGGCTCGCCGGAACCGTGATGCGATTCATTCCGCCGGTCGCCGCGCTCGCCGACGGCCCGGTGACGATCGACGGCGACGCGCACGCCCGCAAGCGCCCGATGTCCACGACGATCGACGCCCTCCGCGCCCTGGGCGTCGCGGTCGACGACGACGGTCGCGGATCGCTACCGTTCACGATTCACGGCAACGGGATGGTCGAGGGCGGCGAGCTCACGATCGACGCGTCGGCGTCGAGTCAGTTCGTTTCGGGTCTGCTGCTGGCCGCTCCCCGGTTCCGCGACGGTCTGGTGCTTCGCCACGCCGGCGAACGGTTGCCGAGCCTGCCGCACATCGAGATGACGATCGACACCCTCGCACGCCGCGGGGTGACGGTGACGAGCCCCGAGCCCGCCACCTGGGTCGTGGCACCCGGCCCGATCGCGGGCGCCGACGTACACATCGAGCCCGACCTGTCGAACGCGGGCCCGTTTCTCGCTGCGGCGCTGCTCGCAGGTGGCCGCGTCACGATCGCCGGTTGGCCCGACGTGACGACCCAGGTGGGCGACCTGTTCCGCACGCTCCTCCCCCGCTTCGGTGCCACCGTGACCCGGGATGCCGACGGGCTCACCGTCGACGGCGGCGCCGGCTGGCGGGGCGGGCGCACCTGGGCGGGCGTCGACCTCGACCTCACCGAGGGCGGCGAACTCGCCCCGACCTTCGCGGCCCTCGCCGCGCTCGCGACCACCCCGTCGCGGATCGTCGGCATCGGCCATCTGCGGGGTCACGAGACCGACAGGCTCGCGGCCCTGGCCGCCGAGATCAACGGCCTCGGCGGCCGGGTGACCGAACTCGACGACGGTCTCGCCTTCGAACCGGCGCCCCTGCGCGGCGGACCCTGGGCGGCCTACGCCGACCATCGGATGGCGACGACTGGAGCACTGCTCGGACTCGTCGTGCCCGGCGTCGCCGTCGACGACATCGCGACGACCGCGAAGACGCTCCCGGAGTTTCCCGAGATGTGGGAGCGGATTCGCGCGTGAGTTGGTTGCCGCCGGACGAGGATGACGAGGGCTTCGAAGCCTGGGGCGAATCGGACGTGCGGGTGCGACCCAACCCGAAGGGCACCAAGCCGCGCACCAAGACCAGACCCGCCCACGGGGACGCAATCGACGCCCGGGTACTCTCGGTCGACCGTGGCCGCTACACCGTGCTGGCCGATGAGGACGGGGCCGACGAGCGCGTGCTGACCGTTGCTCGGGCCCGGGAGCTGCGCAAGCAGGCGATCGTCACCGGCGACCGGGTGGATGTCGTGGGCGACACGAGCGGCGACGAGGGCTCCCTCGGGCGCATCGTGCGCATCCAGCCGCGCAGGACGCTGCTGCGGCGAAGCGCCGACGACACCGACGAGGTGGAGCGCATCATCGTCGCCAACGCCGACCAGTTGCTCATCGTCGTCGCGGCTGCGGACCCCGAGCCGCGGCCACGCCTCGTCGACCGCTACTTGGTCGCCGCCTACGACGCCGGTATCGCGCCGATCATGGTGATCACGAAGACCGACCTCGCCGACCCGGAGCCATTCCTGCGCAACTTCGAGGCCCTCGACTTACCCGTCGTGAGGTCGGGGCAGGATGCCTGGCCGATCGCCGAGCTGACGCCCCTCCTCGACGGGCACACGACGGTCGCCGTTGGGCACTCGGGCGTCGGCAAGTCGACGCTTGTCAACGCCCTGGTCCCGGGTACGGATCGGGCGGTCGGGGTCGTCAACGCCGTCACCGGGCGCGGCCGGCACACCTCGTCGTCGACGGTCTCGCTGCGGGTGCCGACCGGCGGCTGGATCATCGACACCCCGGGTGTGCGCTCGTTCGGACTCGGCCACGTCGACACCGCCAACATCCTGAAGTCGTTCGCCGACCTGGCGGCGGTCGCCGAGGAGTGCCCACGCGGCTGCACCCACCTGCCCGACGCCCCCGATTGTGCGCTCAACGAGGCCGTCGCCGCCGGCACCCTCCCCGCTCAGCGCGTCGACTCCCTGCAACGCCTGCTCACGACGCTCGTGACCTGACTCGCGAAATGCCCATGTCCGCCGCACGTCGCGGCCCGGTCGCGGCGCTTTTCGGCACTTCGCGCGCCAGACTGGACGCGTGACCTTCACCCTCTCCGACGACCTCGCCGTCGCCCTCGTGCTCGCCGCAGAAGCCGACCTCGTCGCACTCGACCGCTACCGCGCGCAAGACCTCGACGTGCAACTCAAGCCCGACCGGTCGCAGGTGACGGATGCCGACACTCGCGTCGAGCGGATCATCCGCGAGCACCTCGCCGCCGCACGTCCCGACGACTCGATTCTCGGCGAGGAGTTCGGCTCGGAAGGTTCGTCGAACCGGCAGTGGATCATCGACCCGATCGACGGCACGAGCAACTTCGTGCGCGGCGTGCCGATCTGGGGCGCCCTCATCTCCCTGGTGATCGACGGGGTTCCCGAGGTCGGCGTCGTCAGCGCCCCTGCCCTCGGGAGGCGCTGGTGGGCTGCCACCGGCCACGGCGCCTGGCTGCAGCAGGAGGGCGGCGAACCGCGCCGACTGCGCGTGAGTGGCATCGCCGAGTTCGCCGAGGCGACCCTGTCGTACAACAGCCTCAAGCACTGGGATGAGTACGGCCGACTCGACCAGTTGATCGCGCTGAGCCGCGAGGTGGGCCGCACCCGAGCTTTCGGCGACCTCTGGTCGTACATGCTGCTCGCCGAAGGCGCGATCGACATTGCGGGCGAGTTCGACGTCAAGCCGTGGGACATCGCGGCACTCGTTCCGATCGTGCGCGAGGCCGGCGGAGCGATATCGGATGTCGACGGCACCAACGCCCTCGACACCCTCTCGGTGATCGCCACCAACGGCCTCCTTCACGACGCCGTGATCGCGCATTTGAGAGCTTCCTGAGTCGCTATGCTGGCGCGATGAACTCGCGTCGCTCCCTGTCCAGCCGCATCCTGAGCGGTGCTGTCATCACTCTCGCCGCCGCAGCTCTCGCGGGCTGCAGCCTCGTCGAATCGGTCGTCAGCGGCGTGCCCGAAGGCGAGGCCGACGTCTTCACGCTCGCGGTCGGCGACTGCCTCAATGATCTGAGCATGTCCGACGAGGTCACTTCGGTGCCCGTCGTCGACTGTGCCGGGCCGCACGACTCCGAGGTGTACGCGCGCACCGACTCGACGAGCACCAGCTTCCCCGGTGACCAGTCGTTGTTCGACGAACTCGACACCTTCTGCCAGGGCGACGTGTACACCCAGTTCGTCGGCGTCCCGTACGCCGACTCTCGCTACGGCACGAGTGGCTACGTGCCCACCGAGGGAAGCTGGGGCAACGGCGACCGCGAACTGCTGTGCACCATCGGCGACCCGAGCGGCCAGACCACCGGGTCGCTCGCCGGCATCAACCAGTAGCCGCGAGGCCGACGAGTTCGGTTACCCGGCGGCGACGAGGGTCTGCCGCTGGGAGCCGAGCCCGTCGATCGCCAACTCGACGACGTCCCCTGGGGAGAGGAAGCGCGGCGGCGTGAAGCCGAGCCCGACCCCGGGCGGCGTGCCGGTGAGCACGAGGTCACCCGGCTCGAGGGTCAGGAACTGGCTGAGGTACCGCACGATGAAGAGCGGTGAGAAGATCATCGTCGCCGTCGAACCGTCTTGGCGCATCTCGCCGTTGACGAGCGTCGTCATGCGCAGATCGCGGATGTCGGCGAACTCGTCGGGTGTCGCGAGCCACGGCCCTGTGGGAGCAAATGTCGGAGCCGACTTGCCCTTCATGAACTGCCCGGAGCGCTCCTGCTGAAACTCCCGCTCGCTCACGTCGTTGGCGAGCACGTAGCCGGTGATCGCCGCGGCGGCCTCGTCGTCGTTCTCGAGGTACATCGAGCGACGCCCGATCACGACGCCGAGCTCGACCTCGTAGTCGGTCTTTCGTGACGCCCGCGGGATGACGACATCGTCGTGGGGCCCGCTCAGCGAGTTGGGCGACTTGCTGAAGATGAGCGGCTCGGGCGGCACCGGCAGCCCGATCTCTGCGGCGTGGTCGGCGAAGTTCATTCCGATGCCGACGATCTGGTGCGGTCGGGCGATGGGCGCCCCGATGCGCTCGGCGGAGAACCGCTCGACCCGACCGGCGGCGATGCGCGCCTCGACGTCGGGCCTCAACCCGGCGATGCCCGCGCCACCGAAGAACGCCTCATCGAAGTCGGCGGCGAGGTCGGACACGTCGACGAAAGTCGTGTCGTCGACCCGCACGACCGGGCGCTCGGCACCGCGCTCACCGATCCGCATGAGTCTCACCGTGAGTCCTCCGTCAGTTCCGCCTCGTCGGCTCGTTCGAGCATCGCCCCGAGCTCGGCGAGAAACCGCGACCCCTGCGCGCCATCGACGACGCGGTGGTCGAACGAGAGGCTGAGCGTCATCACCTGGCGCAGCGCGATCTCGCCCGCAAACTCCCACGGCCGACGCTGAGCGGCCCCCAGGGCGAGGATGCCGGCCTCACCCGGGTTCAGGATCGGTGTGCCCGCCTCGACGCCGAACACGCCGATGTTGGTGATCGTGAAGGTGCCGCCGGTGAGCCGCTCGGGGCTCGCCTTGCCTGCGCGAGCCTCGGCGGTCAGCTCCGCCAGCGCCCCGGCCAGGGCAGTCAAATCGAGGGTGGCGGCATCCTTGACGTTGGGCACCACCAGGCCGCGTGTCGTCGCTGCCGCGATCCCGAGGTTCACGTACCCGTAGTGCACGATCTCCTGCGTCGACTGCTCCCAGCGGGAGTTGAGCTCCGGATGCGCGGCGAGCACGAGGCAGACGGCGCGCGAAACGATCGCGAGGAGCGAGATCTTGACCTCGGTCGACGCGGCGGTGAGTCGGCTCGCCAGGTCGAGGACCGCGGTCGCGTCGATGGTGTGAAAGACCGTGACGTGCGGCGCGGTGAAGGCGCTCGCGACCATCGCCGCGGCGGTGTGCTTGCGCACGCCGCGAATCGGGATGCGCGTGACCGGTCCGGCGTCGGCG
>CAZCEE010000025.1:0-15658 GCA_964497165.1 uncultured Schumannella sp.
GAGCCTCGACCAGCACGAGCCGTGGTTGCCTGCGGCGGGCGGTGGCTTTCTGCGTTCGGGCTTCGAGATGAGCCGGCGGTTCGCGCGCTACCCCGGTGCCGTCGAGCACTCGGTCGTTCTCGCTCGTGAGACGGCATTCGAGCTGCGCAGCGTGACGCCACGGTTGCCGCAGCTCGACGTGCCCGCGGGATTCGACCTGATGGGCTGGCTGACGCACGAAACGTGGCAGGCCGCCGCCCGCGTCTACGGACCGGACATGCCCGACGGGCATCGCCGCCGCATCCAGAACGAACTCGACGTCATTGCGGCGAAAGATTTTCCGGGCTATTTCCTGCTGGTGAAAGACATCGTCGACTTCGCGAAGGGGCGCGGCATCCTCTGCCAGGGTCGCGGCTCGGCCGCATCGAGCACGGTCTGCTATCTGCTCGGCATCACCGCGATCGACGCGATCTTCTATGAGCTGCCGTTCGAGCGGTTCCTATCGAGCATCCGCGACGAGGAGCCCGACATCGACGTCGACTTCGACTCCGACCGCCGGGAGGAGGTCATCCAGTACGTCTACGAGAAGTACGGGCGCGAGAACGCCGCGCAGGTCGCCAACGTCGTCACCTACACGCCGCGCAACGCCATCCGCGACATGGCGAAAGCGTTCGGGCACGGTCCGGGCCAGCAGGATGCCTGGTCGAAGCGTCTCGAACGCTGGGGCGATCCGATCGCGGAAGACCTGCAGGACATCCCGGGGCCCGTTCGCCAGCTCACGAGCGAACTGCTCGGCTTTCCGCGACACCTCGGCATCCACTCCGGTGGCATGGTGATGACGGAGCGACCGATCGGCGAGGTCGTGCCGATCGAGCACGCGCGCATGAAGGATCGCACCGTGCTGCAGTGGGAGAAGGACGACTGCGCCTGGATGGGGCTGGTCAAGTTCGATCTGCTGGGCTTGGGGATCCTGTCGGCCCTTCAGCACTCGTTCGATCTGCTGCGCGACACCTTCGGCCGCGAGCTGACCCTCGCGACGATCCCGAAGGAGGAGCCGGGCACCTACGACGCGCTCTGCCGGGCCGACGCGATCGGCGTCTTCCAGGTGGAGTCCCGCGCGCAGATGGGGCTGCTCCCCCGGCTGCAGCCGCGGGCCTTCTACGACCTCGTCATCCAGGTCGCACTCATCCGGCCCGGGCCGATTCAGGGTGGCGCGGTGCACCCGTTCGTGCGCCGCAAGCTCGGCGAATCGTTCGAGTACCTGCATCCCGAGCTCGAGCCGATCCTCGGGCGCACCTTCGGGGTTCCGGTGTTCCAGGAGCAGGTGATCAAGATGGCGCGCGATCTCGCCGGGCTCAGCCCCGAGGAGGCCGACCTGCTGCGACGCTCGCTCGGTTCGAAGCGCGGCAAGATCAGGATCGGCACCCTGCGCGAGAAGCTCGAAGACGGGCTGCGGGCGAAAGGGGTCGACGAGCAGGGCATCGCGACCATCTACGGACAGATCGAGGCGTTCGCGAACTTCGGTTTCGCCGAGAGCCACGCCCTGAGTTTCGCGCTGCTCGTCTACGCCTCGTCGTGGCTGAAGCTGCACTACCCGGCGGCGTTCCTCGCCGGGTTGCTGCGCGCGCAGCCGATGGGCTTCTACTCCCCCGCGACCCTCGTCGCCGATACCCGCCGCCATGGCGTGGAGGTGCGGCGCCCCGACATCCTGCGTTCCGGGGTGTTTGCGCTGCTTGAGCCGGTGGAGGGCGAAGGGCGTGCGCCGGAGACGGGCCTCGAGGGATGCTTCGGCGAGCAGCCTCCCGTGCCGGTGTTCGCTGCGCTTGCCCCCGACTCGACGGCCGAGCATCGGCGGGACGGCAACGTCGTGGTGCGTCTCGGTCTGGCCGGAGTTCGCGGAATCGGTGAGTCGGTGGCGAAACGCATCGTCGCCGAGCGGGACGGCCCGCGCGGGGTGTTCGCGTCGATGGAAGACCTCGTGCGCCGCGTCGGCCTGACGTCCGCACAGCTCGAGGCGCTCGCGACCGCCGACGCGTTCGAAGGATTCGATCTCGGGCGTCGGGAGGCGCTGTGGCGCGCCGGGGCGGCGGCGGGCGACCGGGCCGAGTTTCTGTCCTCGAGTGTCGTCACCGTGCAGCCGCCGCTGTTCGCCGATCCCACGTCGTTCGAGATCTTGCGCGACGACCTCTGGGCGACCGGCATCTCGGTCGACGACCACCCGGTCGCACATCTGCGCGACGCCCTCGACGAACGGGGCGTGCTGCCGTCGTCGGCGCTGCGCACCCACGAGCCCGGGCGTCGGGTCGAGGTCGCCGGTCTCGTCACCCACCGGCAGCGACCGGGCACGGCGAGCGGCATCACGTTCATGAACCTCGAAGACGAGCACGGCGGGGTGAACGTCATCTGCTCGGCCGGAGTCTGGAAGCGCTACCGCCGCATCGCCCGCGAGTCGCCCGCGCTACTCGTACGCGGCATCCTCGAACGCTCCGACGAGGGCGTCACCAACCTGCTCGCCGACGCCTTCGAGCCGCTCAGCGCCGGCGTCCTGCACCGCTCCCGCGACTTCCACTGATCTAACGATCTAACGATCTGAGGTGGGGACCCTCGCCGCCTGACAGAATGTGACAGTTGATCGGGACTCCGGGGGGATGTCATGAGTGATCGTTGGTGGCACCGATTCCGACCGTCAGAGCGAGCGCAACGCCGAATCCGGGCCATCGTGCTCACGGTCGTCGCCATCGGAGCGGTCGTCGGGATCGTGGTGACGTCGTCGCCCTGGCCGTCCGCCCTCCTCATCCGCTCAGTCTTCGAGCAGGGCGGCACCGCGACCGCTACAGCAATGCAGGACCACGTGCCCGATGTCGCTCTCGAGGAACGGCTTGGTATCCAATATTCCGATGGCTCCGCCGGCAACGACACGACCCTCGACGTCTTCCGACCCGATGACGCGACCGAGCCGTTGCCCGCGGTGTTCTGGGTGCACGGCGGAGCCTGGATCTCCGGCCATAAGTCCGACGTCGACCCGTACCTGCGCATCCTCGCCGCCGAGGGCTATGTGACGATTGGGGCGAACTACACGGTCGGGCCGGACGCGCTCTATCCGACGGCCGTTCACCAACTGAACGAGGCGCTCGCCTACATCGACGTCCATGCGGACGAGCTCGGGATTGATCCGAAGCGCATCATCATCGCGGGTGATTCGGCCGGTGGGCAGCTGGCGAGCCAGCTCGCGACGATGACCACGAATCCGTTCTACGCCGACCTCGTCGGCATCCGCCCGGCGCTCGACGCCGATCAGCTCGTCGGCGTGGTCCTCAACTGCGGGGTCTACGACCTCGAGGCGATGGCCGAGCTCAACGGCATCTCGGCCTGGGGCTTCAAGATCGCGCTGTGGTCGTACACGGGCACCCAGAACTGGTCGGATGAGGCACCCGGGCTCACCATGTCGACGATCGAGTTCGTCACGGCCGACTTCCCGGCGACGTACATCACCGGCGGCAACGGCGACGGACTCACCTGGGTGCAGTCCGTGCCGATGTACAACCGCCTGACCGAGCTCGGCGTGGACGTAACGGGGAGGTTCTACCCGGCCGACCATGAGCCGGCCCTCCCCCACGAGTACCAGTTCCAACTGGATCTCGACGACGCCCAGACGGCCCTGAGGGACACCATCGCGTTCCTCCGCGACGTCAGCTGACCGAGGCGCGAGTCAGCCGAGTCGGCGCAGTCGCATTCGCGCGAAGTCCTGCGCCCGCGGGCCTGAGCCGATCGCCCGCTGAGCCATCCGCAACGCCACCCCGGTCATGGCCCGTACCGGCAGGATCGAACGCCGCACGCCGAGCATCCGTCGGTAGGGTGCCGGGATCGTCGCCACCGCCGCCGCGAACAGCACCCGGTAGGCGATGCCGAGTGTTCCGCGCGGAACGGTGGTCGTTTGAGGAATCGCAGGACGTCGGCGACACGCTCGTCACCCCGCAGTTCGCCGCGCTCGAGGTACCCGTCGCGTCGCGCGCGCAACTCACCGGCAGTCGTGGGTGGGCGCTCGACTCCCATGAGTCGTCCCGCGGTCGCCCAATCGCGCACGTAGGCATCCGCTCCGCCCGGGATGGGGCCGCCCCACGTCTCGTGACAGGTCAGGAATGCGTCGGCGAAGGTGAGGTGCACCCAATCGATGAGGTCGCCGTCGGTCGCCGAGTAGCGGCGCGTGGAGCCGTCCCCGGCTGCGTATTCGCCCGCAACCTTCTGGTGGAAGCGCCCTACCCGACTCGTCTCGCGATCGGCCTGAGCGGTCGAACCGAACGTGAGCACCACGATCCAGCGCACGGTGCCGGAGAGCCGCCCGAGCGGATCCTCCCGGTAGCGCGACCAGTCGTGCACACCCGCCATGGCCCCGGGATGCAGCGCCTGCATGAGCAGCGCCCGGATGCCGGCGACGAACGTGCCCATCCCGGCATGCACGACCCACGTCGCAGATCCTTCGGCGAAGTAGCCCGCATCGTCACCTTCGGCGAGTTCGAGCACATATGGCGCTATGCCGTCAGGATGTCCGGCGACGGCCGTCAACAGCCGAGCTCGCAGCGACTCCCGCGCCATCAGCGACCATTGATCCGTTTGCGCAGGATGTCGATGCGCGCCTGGAGTTGAGCGACGGTCGCGCGCGAGACCTCCGGACCCCCGCCGAGCCGCCGCACCTCGGCGTGCACCTGCCCGTGCGTCTCCCCCGTCGTGCGGGCCAGGATCGAGACCAGGCTGTTCAGCAGCCGACGTTGCTCAGCGAGCGACCGGTGCAGCGGCATCGGCGCCTCCCGATCGGGCTCGTCGCGCGACCGTTCGATGCCTCGACGCTGCTGACGGGCCTGCCTGAGTTTGAGCAAGCGGCTGACGTCTTCCGGCTCGAGGATGCCGGGAATGCCGATGAACTCCCACTCCTCGGCGCTGCCCGGCTCGGCGAGGGTGCCGAAATCCTGCCCGTCGTAGAGCACCTTTTCGAATGTCGCGACCGAACCGAGCGCCTGCCACTCGTACTCGTCGAGCAGTTCCGCCGACGCCGCTTCGCGTTCCTGCGCGCGCTCGAGACTCTCGTCGTCGAGGAGGTCATCGTCGGCGCGCTCCCGATCGAGGGCGTGATCGCGTTCGCGTTCGAGCCCCGCCGCGAGGGTCAACAGGATGGGAACGCTCGGCACGAAGATCGACGCTAGCTCGCCGCGTCGCCGGGTGCGCACGAACCGACCAACAGCTTGGGCGAAGTACAGCGGAGTCGAGGCGCTGGTGGCGTAGACGCCGACCATGAGCCGCGGCACGTCGACGCCTTCCGACACCATCCGCACCGCCACCATCCAGCGCTGCGACCCGTTCGTGAAGTCCTGGATCTTCTCGCTTCCCCCGGCCTCGTCGCTCAGCACGACGGTGGGAACGTGGCCGGTGATGTCGGTGAGGATCGTCGCGTAGGCACGAGCGGTGACGTGGTCGGTGGCGATGACGAGCCCTCCCGCGTCGGGAACGTCGCGGCGCACCTCGGAGAGCCGACGGTCGGCGGCGGCCAGCACCGCGGGAATCCAGTCGCCGTCGGGGTCGAGCGCTGCTCGCCAGGCCTGCGCCGTGACGTCGGCCGTGTCACCCTGCCCCAGGGCGGCCTCCATCTCGTCGCCCTGGCGGGTGCGCCAGCGCATCGAGCCGGCGTACGACAGAAACATCACCGGACGCACGATGCCGTCGGCGAGAGCGCGGCCGTAGCCGTAGGCGTAGTCGGTCTGCGACAGGCGGATGCCGCGCTCGTCGCGGAGGTAGGCAACGAAAGGGATGGGCGAGGTGTCGGAGCGGAACGGCGTGCCGGTGAGCGACAGCCGGCGAGTCGCGCCTTCGAAGGACTCGCGGATGGCGTCGCCCCACGACAGTGAATCGCCGCCGTGGTGTACCTCGTCGAGGATCACGAGCGAGCGCTTCGACTCGGTGAGCGCCTTGTGCAGCGACGGGCGCACCGCCACCTGGGCGTAGGTGACCGCGACCCCGTGGAATGGGCGAGATTCGCGCGAGTGCTTGTTGCTGAACCGCGGATCGAGACGGATGCCGGCGCGGTGGGCGGCATCCGCCCATTGGTTCTTGAGGTGCTCGGTCGGCGCAACGACCGTCACCCGGTCGATGACCTTTCGCCGGAGCAGCTCGGAGGCGAGCCGCAGCGCGAACGCCGTCTTACCGGCGCCCGGCGTCGCCGAGACGAGAAAGTCGCGCGCATCACGCCGCAGGTACTCGGCGAGTGCTTCCTCCTGCCAGGCGCGGAGCTTCGCGACCGTTCCCCACGGCGCACGTTCGGGGAAGCTCGGCGAGAGGTGTTCGGCCGCCGCGGTTGCCCGGAACACGGGTATTTCCGACGGCTCGCTCACTTGATGAGACGTTACCTCCTGGAGCTGACACTCACGTCGGCTCGCCCCGCATCGGCATCCGTCGGTCGGGGTCGTCGCCGAGCAGCGTCGCAGGCCGCACGAGGGAGCGGCCGAATTTTGCGGTGATCGCGTCGACGGCGTGCTCGGCTTCGCGCCAATCACCGTCGTCGTCCCACAGGCCGAGGTCGGCGACGCGACCGGTGAGTTGCTCGCCGCGCACCCCGAGCAGACGGATCGGCTCGCCCGTGCGGCCCGACTCGGCGTAGAGCGACCGCGCCTCCTCGTAGATGCGCCGGCCGAGATCGGTGGGTTCGCCGAGGGTGCGCGACCGCGAGATCGTCGAGAAGTCGTCGAACCGCAGTTTGAGCGCGATCGTGCGGGCCTGCACGCCGGCCCGACGAAGCCGCACCCCCACCGCGTTCGCCAGGCGCAGCATCTCCTTCTCGAGTTCCGCGATGTCGGAGATGTTCGTCTCGAAGGTGCGCTCGTGTCCGATGCTCTTCTCGGTGTGCTCGGTCACGATGACCCGCGGGTCGCGGCCCCACGACAGCGCGTGGAAGTGCGCGGCCATCGCCGGCCCGATGGCGCGGTTCAGGGCATCGACCGGGATTGCCGCGACATCTCCGACCGTGCGCAGGCCGAGGCGCTCCAGTTTTTCGGCGGTCTTCACGCCCACCCCCCACAGCGCGGAGATGGGCTGCGGATGGAGGAATGCCAGGGTCTCGGTCTCGGGTACGACGAGCAGGCCGTCGGGCTTCGCGCGACTTGAGGCGAGCTTCGCGACATACTTCGTCGCGGCCGCGCCGACCGAGCAGTGCAGCCCGGTCTCGGCGAACACCCGCTCCCGAATGCGGGTGCCGATCTGCCAGGGAGTCCCCATCAGACGCCGGGCGCCCGCGACATCCAAAAAGGCTTCATCGATGCCGAGCACCTCGACGAGCGGGGTGACGTCTCGGAACAGGTCCATCACGATCGCGGAGTACGACGTGTAGCGGTCGTAGTGGGGCTCGAGCACGATCGCCTGCGGACAGCGCCGCAGAGCGACAGCCATCGGCATCGCCGAGTTGACCCCGAACTTGCGCGCCTCGTAGGTTGCGGCGGTCACGACCGACCGCGCAGAGGGGTGCCCGACGATGACGGGCTTGCCGACCAGCTCCGGATGCTCGAGCAGCTCGACCGACGCGAAGAAGGCGTCCATGTCGACGTGCAGCAGGTGCGCGGTGAGGTCGTCGACGGGTGTGGCGGTGATCTGCCGCCCGCTACCGTCCTGCTTGCCCACGCCGCCATCCTGTCACCGGCCGCCGTCACCGACAGCGGCCGGTGGCGTGGTCAGGACTTGCTGCGGTTGCGTGTGATCAGGCCGAATACCAACAACACAACGGCTGCGATCAGGCCGAGGATGAGGAACGGGATGAAGCTCACGACAACCTCTTGAGGGCGCGCGTCTCGCGCCTGCTGAAGGCAACCATCAGGAACCGCGCAGACGAAGGAAGCCGGACGGATGAAACGTCCGGCTTCCTCGTAGTGCCTGTTAGGAGCGGGTACGGCCCCGGGTGGCGAGACCGTAGATCAACAGCACGAGAATCGCGCCACCGATCGCGAGCAGCCAGGTTTCGATCGACCAGAAGGTCTCGAGTCCGATGCCGAAGAGGGCGCTTCCGATGAAGCCTCCGAGCAGCGCGCCGACGACGCCGAGGACCAGCGTGACGACCCAGCCACCGCCCATGCGGCCCGGCAGGATTGCCTTCGCAATCGCGCCGGCAATGAGGCCGAGCACGATCCATCCCAGAATTCCCACGGTGAACCTACTTTCTTGAGCGAGGCGGGTCTCGCCTCCACTCAAGGAAAGCCCGCACCCCCCCGAAGGGGCAAAGGTCTTGTGTCGCATCGCCGCGTGCGGTAAGCACACCCGACGTGTCTGCGGAAGATTCGTCATGATGGAGTCATGACCGCCCGCCACCCGTGGTCGCGCTACGTCGCGATCGGTGACTCGTTCACCGAAGGGATCGGCGACCCTGAACCCGCCAGCCCGGGCGGACACCGGGGCTGGGCCGACCGGGTCGCCGAAGTGCTCGCGTCTCAGACCGACGACTTCGCGTACGCCAACCTCGCCATCCGTGGTCGGCTGTTGCAGCAGATCCTCGACGAGCAGGTGGATGCCGCGCTCACACTGCGCCCCGACCTGATCTCGATCTCGGCGGGTGGCAACGACATCATCCGCCCCGGTACCGACCCCGACGACGTCGCCGCTCGGCTCGACGCCGGAATCGAGCGACTGCGGAGCGAGGGCGCGACCGTCATCATGTTCAACGGCCCCGACATCGGTGGCACCCCGGTGCTCGGTCGCATCCGGGGCAAGGTCGCGATCTACAACGAGAACCTCCACACCGTCGCGAAGCGGCACGACGCGGTCGTCGCCGACATGTGGGCGCTGCGTGACCTGACCGACTCACGAATGTGGGCGCCCGACCGCCTGCACTTCTCTCCGATCGGTCACCAGACGATTGCCCGGATGGTGCTCGAGTCGCTCAACGTGCCGCACGACCTCGACCCGTTCGAAGCGGAACCGCTCCCCCGACAGTCTTGGCGACAAGCGCGCATCGACGACATCGGGTGGGCGCGCGAGCATCTTGCGCCGTGGATCCTGCGCCGCCTGCGCCACGAATCCTCGGGCGACGGCGTGACGCCCAAGCGCCCGGAATTCTGAGCGTCAGAACAGCGCTGCGGGGTTCGTGAGTCGCCACCAGGGTCCCGGGTCATCGAAGTCGGTGGCGAGTTCCAGGTCGACGCGCACCGTGGTGGGTCCGGAGCTGAAGACGAGGTCGCCGACATCCTCGCCCGCGGTGCCGGTGCGCAGTTCGTCGGTCACGACCTCGACGGTCACAGGGGTTCCTCCCCAGGTGAGCAGGGTCGTGCGCTCGGCAGCGACGGCGGCGACCGAATCCCCCCAGATCGCGTCGTAGGTCGCGAAGGCCTCGGCGTCGGCGGCCACTTCGACTTCGGTGAAGTTCGCGACGGTGGAGTCGAGCAACGTGAGGATGTCGCGGTCGATCACGTCGTGATCCGGCCCGCCGAGCACGACGCCGATGACGGTGACGGTCGACTCCCCCACGAGATAATCGGCCGAGAAGAGCAGGTTCGCACCGAAGTCATCGAGCGTGCCGGTCTTGATCCCGTCGACACCGCCGAGGCCGAGTAACTCGTTGGTGTTGGGCAGCACGCCGAGGGGCGGCACGTCGGTCGCCTGCGTCGCGACGATCTCCGCGATCACCGGATGAGCAAGGGCGATGCGCCCGAGCTCGACGAGCTGGTCGACGGGGGCGACGTTCGACCTGTCGATGCCGGTGGGCTCGTTGATGACCACCTGGTCGAGGCCGTTCTCGGCGAGCCACGTCCGGGCGGCGGCGAGGAACGCGTCCTGCGAGCCGAAGGCCCAGATCGCCATGCTCGTCGTGTAGTTGTTCGCCGACTTGATGAGCGTCAGTTCGAGCAATTGGCGCTCGGTGAACGTCATCCCGGCGCGCACAGTCGCCACCGTTCCGTTCTGCGCGAGGTAGCTGCCATAGAGGGCGGCGTCGGCGGCCGACATCGTCGTGCCGGGGCCCGTTTCACCGATGGCGAGCGGATGCGCGTCGAGCACGACCAGCGCCGTGATGACCTTCGTGATGCTCGCCATCGGCAGCGGGGTGGTCGCCCCACTCTGCGCGAGCACCCCGGCGTAGCCGACGGCGCCGATTGCACTCGCCCCGTAGCCCGGGAAGGCGAGCGCGGGCACCTCCGGCGTCTCCTCGACGGGCGCCGTGACCGTGGCGACGACGGGCTTGAGCGGGGCGAGCAGCGTCAGGGGCAGGTAGATGAGCGACGTGAGCAGCAGCCCCACACCGCCGAAAACCACGATCCGGCGTCGCCGATACACCTCTCGACGGGTCAGCGAATGACTCGGTAGCACCAGTCGACCCTAAACGGTCGACGGGCCGAACGAGGTCAGTCGCGCCGCAGGGACCAGAGGGCGACCGCGGCTGCGGCGGCGACGTTGAGGGAGTCGACGCCGTGGTCCATCGGGATCGTGACGATCGTGTCGGCCGCGTCGAGCGCATCTCGACTCAGTCCATCGCCCTCCGTGCCGAGCACCAGCGCGACACGTGGTGGCGGATTCCGGGCGAACGTCACGAGATCGACCGCGCGGTCGTCGAGGGCGAGGGCGGCGATCTGGAACCCGGCCGCGTGCAACTCCGGGGCGGCGACGTCCCACTCCTCCAGCCGGGTCCACGGCACCTGCAGCACGGCGCCCATGCTCACCCGGACCGAGCGGCGGTAGAGCGGGTCGGCGCAGCGTGGAGTGACGAGTACGGCATCCGCTCCCATCCCGGCGACGGCCCGGAAGATCGCTCCCACGTTGGTGTGGTCGACGATGTCTTCGAGCACGACGACCCGTCGGGCGTCACGCAGCACGTCTGCGACGGCAGGAAGCGCCGGCCGGTGCATCGACGCGAGGGCGCCGCGGTGCATCACGAAACCCGTGACGGCCTCAAGCACCTCGGTCGTGCCGACATAGACGGGCACGTTCCACGAGGCGAACAACGGCTCGATCTCGAGGAGCCACTTCTCGAGCACGAGCACCGACCGCGGATGATGGCCCGCCGCGAACGCGCGCTCGATGACTTTGACCGACTCGGCGAGGTAGATCCCTTCCGCGGGTTCCCGCAGCCGGCGACGCACGACATCCGTCAGCTCGGTGTAGTCGCGCAGTTCTGGCGCGGCGGGGTCGGTAACCGGGACGATGTGCACTGCGCCGAGCCTACGGTGCGTCCGCGATCTCACGGGAAGCGGAAACATCCCGGCAACCTGAACGTTCTAGCCTTCGACACAAGCCCGCGTCGAAGGAGGCACCGTGTCGATCACGACCCTGCCTGACCTCGACCCCGCGCTGCTCCCCCTCGTCGATCAGGCTGAGCGGCTGCTCGTCGGGAGGCGGATCGCCGTGCTCACCGGTGCCGGCGTGAGCACCGACTCCGGTATCCCCGACTACCGGGGCGAAGGTGCGCCCGCCCGCAGCCCGATGACGTTCCAGACTTTCCTCGCCGACCCGCGCGCGCGCCAGCGTTACTGGGCGGGCAGCCACCTCGGCTGGCGCTACTTCGCCGCCGCTGGCCCGAACGCCGGGCACACGGCGCTCGCCGACCTGGAACTCGCTGGCGTCGTGAATGGCGTCATCACCCAGAACGTCGATGGTCTGCACCTTCGTGCGGGGTCCGGCCACGTCGTCGACGTCCACGGCTCGATGGATCGCGTGTTCTGCCTGTCCTGCGGCCAGCAGTTCGCGCGCGAAGACATCGCCGCACGCATGACCCGTGAGAACCCGTGGCTCGCCGAACCCGACACGGTCAAACTCAACCCCGACGGCGACGTCGACATCGACGCGGTCGGCGAGATGGTCGTCCCGGTATGCACGGTGTGCGGCGGCATGCTCAAGCCCGATGTCGTGTTCTTCGGCGAACTCGTTCCGACGACGAAGTTCACCGCGGGCGCGGCGCTCATCCGCTCGGCCGACGCCTTCATCGTCGCCGGCTCCTCGCTCGTCGTGAACTCCGGAATCCGCCTGCTCGAGCAAGCGGTGCGGCGGCGCGTGCCGATCCTGATCGTCAATCGCGGCGAGACGAAAGGCGACTCCCGCGCGACGCTCAAGATCGACGCCGGCACCTCCGAAGTGCTCGGCGCGCTCAAGGAGCGGCTCGCGCCCTGACCCCGACCGTAGGATCGGGGTGCTATGACCGATCTCTACCTCGTGCGTCACGGCGAGACCGAGTGGAACCGGCAGCGCCGCATTCAAGGGCTCACCGACATTCCGCTCAACGACGCCGGACGTGAACAGGCTCGGATGACGGGGATGCTGCTCACCCGGCGGCTGATCTCCCGCGTCGTCGCCAGCCCGCTCGGCCGGGCCCGCGAAACGGCGGAAATCATCGCGACCCAACTCGGCCTCGGAGACCCGGAGCTGCACGACGCGTTCGTCGAACGCAACTACGGCGCCGCCGAAGGGCTCGACTTCCACGAGATCGACGTGCGCTACCCGCCCGGGGTCGACGTTCCAGGGCGGGAGTCCCGTGAGGATGTTGCCGCGCGAGTCATTCCGGCACTGCAGGCGCTCGCCGCCGAGCACCGTGGTGAGGCGATCGTCGTGGTGAGCCACGGCGGAGCGATCCGGGCCGCGCTGATGACGGCCGAGCCGCACAGCGGGTTCGGCCCGATCACCAACGGGTCGGTGCACAGCTTCCACGTCGCCGGCGCCGACCTTCGCCTCGTGGCGTTCAACGATCCGATCGAGCTGGCCGCGATCGACCCGCGCGCGGGCGACATCGGCCTGCAGAACGCTGTCGAAGCCCGCGAATAGGGCTCAGGCTTCGGCATCCTCGGGTCGCGGCTTCTGAGCGACGCGCCGCAGCACTTCGTAGAGCACATCGGCGGAACGGTTCCAGTCGAACAGTCGAGCCTGCTCGCGAGCGGCAGTCGAGCGCATCATCCACGTCGCGGGTCCGTCGAGCACGCGCACCGCAGCAGCGAACGCTGCGGGGTCGCGCGGGTCTGCGTAAAGGCCTGCCTCGCCGCCGATCTCCCGGAAGATCGGGATGTCGCTCACGACGATCGGGGTGCCGACACTCATCGCCTCGACGAGCGGAATTCCGAACCCTTCGTCGAGGGAGGCGTGCACAAGGGCGTGGGCGTTCTCGAGCAGCTCGGCGTACTCGGCATCCGTCACGCCGTCGTGGAACTCGAGAGAATCCGCCGGTGCCAGGGCGCTGAGGCGGGACCGCGCGGCGGCGGGCACTCGGGACAACAGGTGCAGGCGGTAGCCCGGGAGGTCGTGCAGCGCGCGCACCAGCGTCTCGACGTTCTTGTAGGGCATGAACGAGCCCATGTAGACGAGGTCGCGGTTCTTCGGCGCGGTCCGCCGAGCCGGGTCGGCATCGATCGGATCGGCAGCGTTGAGCACGACTGTCACGGGACGGCTCGTCAGACGGTGCTCGGCGATGAGCGCCTTTGTGGTCTCGGAGACGGTCACGACCTCATCGGGGCGGTTGAGGGCGCGTCGCTGCGGCAGGAAGGTCAGGTGGTACACCCACCAGCCGGCGCGGATGTACCACGGGAGGTTCCGGGGCGGGGTGCGGTGGCGGTGGTAGATGAGGTCGTGCAGGGTGAGCACGAGCCCGTAGCGACGACCGGCGGAACCCATCGTCTGCAGCGGGCTGAAGACGGCGTCCGGGTTCAACGGGTTGAGCTGCCGCGCAATCCACGGTTCGCGCAAACTCGTCTCGGCGGAGACCAGGTGCCACGGCAGGTCGGGCAGCAGTGCGAGCTGGGCCCGATCGCTGATCAGCATTTCGACGGGCATCCTGCGGGAAAGAGCCTCGACGAGCCGGGCCGAGTAGCGGCTGATGCCGTCGTGATGACCGGAGCGCACGACGTAGCGGCAGTCGAAGAGGATCTTCACGCGTTCAGCTCGGTCACGAACGCCCGGATGGCGTGAGCGGCGGCGGCCGGCGTCTCGTAATGGATGAGGTGGCCGACACCCGGGATGACGTCGAGCCGGGCATCCGGGAACGCGTCGAGCAGCGCGAACTGCCCGGCGAGCGGAGCCACCTCGTCCCGCTCCCCCGCGACGAGCAGCACGGGCTGCGTGATCCGCTCCGCCACGGCCGCGACGGTGGTCGACAGGGAGGCGTCGAACCCTTCGACGATGCTCGCGCGCGAGCCGAACCGGCTGAAGTACGCGTGGTGCTGCCCGTGGATGAAACGCCGGAGTTTCCGGTCGCGCGTCTTGGCGAGGGTGACGCTCATCCCCCGCACGACGAGCGGGTTGCTCAGCCACGCGCGCGCAGCGCGCTCGGGGAGGCGCCGGGCGACCCCGTAGAAGAAGCGCGTCGCACCGATGCCGGCGACCTTAGCCGGATCGTCGGCGATCGGGTTGATCAGGATGACGCCACGGGCGGGAAGCCCGTCAGCGACGGCATGCGACACGACGATGGACCCGAACGAGTGGCCGAGCAGGATCGCGTCCGCCCCGAGCCCCAGCGCGCCGATGAAAGCGCGCAGCCAGACCCCGTATCCGCCGATCGAGTGCGCGGCATCCGTCATCGGGGTCGAGTCGCCGAACCCCGGCAGGTCGGGCGAGACGATGTGGAAGTCGGGCAGCAGTTTCACGACCGGCTCGAGCCCGTGGTGGTCGCCACGGTACCCGTGCACGACGACGATCGTCGGCCGATCCCCTCGGGTGCCGTATTCCCAATAGCGCACCCGGCTGCCCAGCAGCTGGAGGTCTCGCGTGACAGTGTCCATCGTCCCGAGTCTACGAGCGTGGCTGCCTAGACTCGGGAGCGTGACCTTCACCGCTCCGATCACGCTGCCCGGGCTCGCCCTCGATCCGCAGTGGTACCGCCGCTCGGTTTTCTACGAGGTCATGGTGCGCTCGTTCGTCGACTCCAACGGGGATGGCTCGGGCGATCTCGGCGGGCTGATCTCGAAGCTCGACTACCTGCAGTGGCTCGGCGTCGACGCGTTGTGGATTCCGCCGATCTTCAGCTCGCCCCTGCGCGACGGCGGCTACGACGTCGCCGACTACAAGGCGATCCTCCCCGATTTCGGCACACTCGACGAGTTCCGCGAACTCGTCACGAAAGCTCACGAGCGCAACATGCGCATCGTCATCGACCTCCCGCTCAACCACACGTCGGATGCCCACGACTGGTTCCAGCAGTCCCGCAGCGATCCCGAAGGGCCGTACGGCGACTTCTACGTGTGGAGCGACAGCGACGAGAAGTATCCCAACATCCGCATCATCTTCACCGACTACGAAGACAGCAACTGGGCGTTCGACCCGGTGCGTCGGCAGTTCTACTTCCACCGGTTCTTCTCGCATCAACCCGACCTGAACTTCGACAACCCCGCCGTGCACGACGCGGTGTTCGACGTCATCAGGTTTTGGATGGACCTCGGCGTCGACGGGTTCCGGCTCGACGCGATCCCCTATCTATATGAGTCCGACGAGGGCACCGGTGAGGGTGAGCCGCCCACACACGAGTTCATCAAGGCCGTGCGACGGATGATGGACACCGAGTACCCCGGGCGGGTGATGATCGCCGAAGCCAACCAGTGGCCCAAAGAGGTCGTCGGCTTCATGGGTACCAACGACGACCCGCAGTGCCACATGGCGTTCGACTTCCCCGTCATGCCGCGCATCTTCTACTCGATGCGTTCCCAGTCGGCGGCCGAACTGCCGCGCGTTCTCGCCGAAACCACCGACA
>CAZCEE010000026.1:0-15457 GCA_964497165.1 uncultured Schumannella sp.
CAGGCGCTCGCGCGCATCGCGGCGACGAAGCCCGATGTCGCCGTGCTCGACGTGCGGCTGCCCGACGGCAACGGGATCGACCTGTGTCGCGAGATCCGGTCCCGCCACCCCGAGGTCGCCTGTCTCATCCTCACTGCCTACGACGACGACGAGGCCGTGCGCTCCGCGGTGCTCGCGGGGGCGGCCGGTTACGTCGTGAAAGACATCCGCGGGCAGGCGTTGGTCGAAGACATCCGCCGGGTTGCGGCCGGCAAACGCCTGCTGCCTGCGGCGGCGGGTCGCCGAGTCGTCGAGTCGCTCGTTGCCGCTCCCGCTGCAGAAGCCGACCCGGGCCTCAGCCTGCGTGAGAGGCAGGTGCTCGAGTTCATCGCCGACGGGCTCACCAATCGGCAGATCGCCGAACGGCTCGACCTCGCCGAGAAGACGGTGAAGAACTACGTGTCCGGACTGCTCGCCAAACTCGGCCTGGAGTCGCGCACGCAAGCAGCGGTCTACCGGGTCACCAGCCGGCGCCCCGACGGTCCGTAGTACCGGTCAGTACCGCGCGGGCTCAGGTCCTCGGCGGAAGAGGCGGCCGGTCACCGAGTGGGGGTGGATGCGCACCCACCGGTACTTCAGCGTCGGCACCCACGGCGTGAGCGGAAGCTGGTCGGCGGCGTCGATGTCGGCCTGCCGCTCCAGTCGCTCTGCTATGCCCTTCACGACGACGCTGAACGCGGTGTCGTCGTCGTAGCCGTGGACCTCGAACGCGACGCGGGGTTGGCGGCGAGTTCGGCGAGCTTCGACCCCGGCGCGGTGCGGAAGTAGAGGTCGCCACGCGACAGGACGGTGTTGACCGGCACGATGTCGATGTCGTCGAAAACGCTCATCGCGAGTCGACCGATGGGCGCTGCTCGCGTTCGGCGCCGTGCTGCTCCTGGCGTCGATCCCCGTTGCGCAGTGGATCGTCCTGCGTGCCGCAGGCCGCCGGGATGCTGCGGCCTGGGTGCCGGTGACGATGGGAGCGTGGGCCGTCGCCCTACTGTGGACAGCGGCGCCGTCGCCGTTCGTCGACGAGGGATCGCCGTTCGCCCTGGTGCTCGTGCTCTACGTGATCGCGGGAGCGCTCATGGCGCTGACGGTCGCGGCCGTCACCGCTCCGCTCGCGCGCCGACTGTTCGCAAGGGGCTGAGCGACTCGATCCGGTCGACGACGAAGTGCACGCCACGCGTCGTCCGCGCGAGGTGGTGCGCGATCCGGCGATACTCCGGGTCGGCGACGACGCCGGTCAGCTGCACGACGTGGAAGTTGCAGTGCGGGTAGACATCGGATAGTTCGGGATGCGTCCTCGGTCGCTCCGCGACGAGCGCGGCGATCTCCTCGTCACGTAGACGCCACTCACCCGGCAGCGGGGTCACGTGCAGCTCGTCGACGACAGCCGTCGTCGCCGGATCGCTCAACATGATCGACCGAACGGCGAGGCGTTCAGCGGCAGACCCGACCTCACCGGTCACGGCGACGACTCCGTCGCCGGCGGCGACCCGCACGTCGATCGCGTCGACCTCTCGGCTCGCTTCGAGTTCCCGCACCAGCCGCCTGCGGTGAGTGTCGTCGACGGTCATGCGACACCCTCCCATAGGAAGCGGCGACCGGTGACCACCCGCGGGGTGATCCGCACGTAGTTGAACTTCGCGGTGGAGGTCAGCGTCGCGAGCCCGAGCACGCCCGAGCCTTCGATCTCGTCGTCGGCGTCGAGTCGACGAGCGACCCCGCGCACGACGACGCTCCAGCGATGCAGCTCGTCGGCCCCGTCTGCCTCGAAGGCGACTACGGGATCGTGGACGAGGTCGACGAGCTTGGTACCGGGGGCCGAGCGGAAGAGGATCGTGCCGCGATCAACGAGGTAGTTCACCGGAAACACGTCGACCCCGTCGTCGGCGGCGACGGCGAGTCGACCGAGACTTCCGCTGCGCAACAGCTCCCAGCAGGCGTCGTCGTTCAGGGTGCGGACCGCGTGGGCGGTGAGGGATGCGGGCATGGTCCTCCTTCGTCGACACCAGTCCAGCGGCGCGGGTCGTCGGCGGGGAGGGCCGAAGGTCCCGCGGGGAGCTGTCAGGTGGGACTTTCGCCCTGGCCTACGCGCCCGGCGGGTGGGACCCTGAGAGGGGAAGGGAGCACCCATGTACCGCATCACCGTCGGGGTCGACCCGCGTAACGCTGCCTCCACCACCGTCGACTGGGTCATCCACTGGCATCGCGCGCAGCGCGCCCACATCACCCTCGTCACCGCCTTCGACTACCTCGTCGAGGAGGTCGAAGAGGATGTCGCCGTGCTCGAACGCGAAGCGCGGCGTGTGCGGGAGGCCGTCCCCGGAGCGGTCGTCGAGATCGCGATGGCGGACGGCAGTGTTCCGGGCGTGCTGCAACGTCGCAGCCGCGAGACGGATCTGCTCGTCGTCGGATCGCACCGCACGCGGCACGTGCGTTCGGTGCTCACCGGGCGGCTACCGTTGCGGATCACCGAGCACGCGGCGTGCCCGGTCGTCGTCGTTCCCAACGACTGGGAGCGACGGACAGGCTCGATCGTCGTCGGCCTCGGTGACGACCAGTCGTCGGACGTCGCGATCGCGTTCGCCGCCGCGGAGGCCGAGGACCTCGGTGTCGAGCTGCGGGTGCTTCATGCCTGGTCGCCCCCAGCGTCGGCGTCGGAGGTGCCGTCACTCCTGGTCGATCCGGTCGAATTGCGAGCCGCACATGGGGAACGCCTTGCCGAGGTCGCCCGCCGTGCCCGGGAGCAGTGCCCGGCGGTGCGCGAACACCTGCACGAGGGCGCAGCAGGGATCGCGATCGTCGCGCTTGCCGCCGAAGCCGCGTTGGCCGTTGTCGGCGCCCACCGCAGCGGCCGTCTCGGAGAGGTTTTGGTCGGCTCGACGGCGGCGAGCCTGATCCGCGACAGTCGCACCCCTGTCTGCGTCGTTCCGCTCGGGTGGGCGCTGACCTAGCCCAATGTGGGAGCGGGCAGGTCGTCGAGCATCGGCACCTGCGCCGCGACCAGTCGGCGCCGGGCGACCTCGATCCCGGCCCATTCGGCGCGGTCGACTTCGGGGAACGTCTGCCGTCGGCCCGACCGCGGCGGCCACTCGAGCTCGAACAGGTTGCTCTGGATCTCGGCGGGCTCGAACGCGCCACCCTCGGCAGCGAACACGGTGAGCGTCTTCCCGGAGGCGTAGCGGTATTCGCCGAGTTCGACGCAGTCGAGTGTCGGCGCCGGCATCCCTATCTCTTCGGCGAACTCGCGGCGTGCCACCGTGAGCGGATCTTCTTCACCGGCGTCGTACTCGCCCTTCGGGATCGACCAGGCCCTGGCGTCTTTCCGCGCCCAGAACGGCCCGCCCATGTGGGCGATCCACACCTCGCGCCCGGCGGCGCCGTCGCGCCACAGCAGGATGTCGGCGCTGCGCACCGTCACGGAGCTCCGCTGACGTGCAATTCCCCGCGGTCGCCGCGGCGTCCCGCGAACACCGCGACGCCGGACTGATGAACGGCCACGACGTTGGTGATCGTCGCGTAGCCCGCCTCGAGCAGGGCGGCATCGCTCCCGGGGAGCGGCTCGTCGGGCAGTTCGCGCACGGTGAGCCGCACGTCGCCCTCGATCGGCTCGGTCATCGTGGTCTGCACGATGCCGAACGGCGCGAGGGTCGCTTCGCGCACCTCGACTGTCGTGTCCGGCGGGACGTTCGGCACGTTGAGGTTGAACACCGTGCCCGCGGGATGCTCGATCAGCACCGGAAGGATGTCTCGCACGACCGCGGCGGCGGTTTCCCAGTGGTGGGCTTCCGGGTTGAGCCCGACATCGAGCGACACCGCCAGGCCCTTGGCGTCGTTGACGCCGCCGGTGAGAGCGGCGCCGACGGTGCCCGAGTGCAGGATGACGCGACCGAGGTTCGCCCCCCGGTTGATACCCGACAGCACGAGATCGGGCGGATCGCCGAAGGCCCCGTGCGCCGCGAGGAGCGCAATCAGTCCGGGTGCCGCGCGCACACTGAAGGCGGGCACGCCCGGCACCTCGACCAGCTCGCGCTTCTCGACCTTGATCGTGGAGGCGTCGGTGTGGCCGGTGACGGCGATCGTATTGGTGCCGGTGATCGCGGCGCTCGAGCCGCTGGCCTCCTCGGCGGGGGCCGCGATCACGATGTCGAGCCCGGCGTCGATCGCGGCGTGCGCGAGGGCGTAGAGTCCGGGGCTCCCGATGCCGTCGTCGTTGGTGATGAGCGCGCGGGTCACGGGGTCGCCTCGCCCTCGTGGGTGGCTTCTTCGACCAGCACGGCGAGTTCGGTCGGCGTCACCTCGCGCGCGTGCGGAGCGTCGCCCTCGAGGGCACCCCCGCCGGGAAGGGGGCGCAGCACGACGAGTTCGCGCAGGCGCAGGATCGTCGCCGCTTCGCCCGTGCCGAGTCCATGCCGGGTCACGTTCTGCGCTCCCGCCGCGGCGCCGAGCAGAGCGGCGTCGGACACGGAGCCCCCGACGGCGAGTACTGAGCAGAATGCTCCGACGAACGAGTCGCCCGCGCCCGCCGAGTCGACGACTTCCATTTTCGGGGGCACGACTTCGTGCACCGCGCCGTCCTGCAGCAGGAGCGCGGACTTTTCGGCGCGCGTCACCACCACGACCTCGGCGCCCGCGTCGCGCAGCGCCCGCATCGCTGTGACGATCTGGTCGATGTCGGTCTTCTTGGCGATCCGGCCGTCGTCGAGCAGCTCCTCGTCGCTCACCTTGGCGATCGTCACACCCCCGGCGAGGGCGGCATCCAGTCGCTCCCCGGCGAGGTCGACCACGACGCGCACCCCGCCCGTGCGCAGGTCGGCGGCGAGCCGGCGGTAGAAGTCGGCGGGCACGACCCCTTCGCCGTGCGGGCCGGAGAGGATGACCAGCTTCGCGTCGAGGCCGGTGCGGAGGGTGAGCCCGTAGAGCTCGTCCTGTTCGTGCCGGGTGAGCGCGTCGCCGCCGGATTCGATGATCGGCTTGCGGTCGCCGTCGCGACGATCGTGCACGTAGACGCCGCCGCGAGCTACCCGCCGGATGCCGGCGATCCGGATTCCCTCCTCCTGCAGCAGGTGGCCGAGCACGCGTCCGGTCTCGCCCGAGAGCGCGCAACACAGTTCGACGTCGCGGCCGAGGGAGAGCAGCATCCGAGCTTGCCAGACGCCCTGTCCGCCTGCGTGCACGTGCACGTCGCCGTCGACCTGATGCTCTTCGACGGTGATCTCGAGCACCGGAGATGGGGCGAAGATGACGACGTCGCTCATGCCCCCAGGCTAGGCATCCGCCCCTCGTTGGTCAGGGCGTTCTCAGGGATCGTCCAGGATGCTGGAGATGATACGGAATGCCCGTCTTTCCCGGGAGGTTGAATGGTGATATGACAACTAGCGTTTCTCACATCCCGCTCGACGGCCTCGAGCTGGGCCTCGACACCTTCGGCGACGTGAGCGTCGACCTCGACGGCACCACCGTTCCCTACGGGCAGGTCATCCGCAACGTCGTCGAGCAGGGGGTTCTCGCCGACTCCCTCGGCGTCGACTTCTTCGGCGTCGGCGAGCATCACCGCGACGACTTCGCGATCTCCGCTCCCGAGATCGTGCTCGCCGCGATCGCAGCGCGCACGGAACGCATCCACCTCGGGACCGCCGTCACCGTGCTGTCGTCCGACGAGCCGGTGCGGGTATTCGAGCGCTTCGCGAGCCTCGACGCGATCTCGCGCGGACGCGGCGAGATCATTCTCGGGCGGGGCTCGTTCACCGAGTCGTTCCCGCTCTTCGGCTTCGACCTCGCCGACTACGAGCGGCTGTTCGAAGAGAAGATCGACCTGCTGCATGCGCTCCTCGCCGAAGGGCCGGTCACCTGGGAAGGCTCGACTCGCCCGCCGCTTCAGAACCAACAGGTGTACCCGAAGACCGAGTCGGGCTCGATCCGCACCTGGGTCGGCGTCGGCGGGTCACCCGAATCGGTCGTGCGGGCGGCGCGCTACGGCTTTCCGCTCACCCTCGCGATCATCGGCGGCGCCCCCGCGCGGTTCGCGCCCTACGTCGACCTGTTCCACCGCGCGCTCGGCCAGCTCGAGCAGCCCGACCTGCCCGTCGCCGTGCACTCCCCGGGATTCATCGCCGACACCGACCAGGAGGCTGCCGACATCCTCTGGCCGCACCAGAAGGCGATGTTCGACCGCATCGGCGCCGAGCGCGGCTGGGGTCCGATGACCCGCGACCAGTTCGAGGAGGAGATCGCGACCGGCGCCCAGCACACCGGTTCCCCCGAGACGGTGGCCCGCAAGATCGCCGACACCGTGCGCACCCTCGGCATCCAGCGCTTCGACCTCAAGTACTCGGCCGGCACCATCCCGCACGAGCACCAGATGCACGCGATCGAGCTGTACGGATCCGTGGTCATCCCGCGCGTGCGCGAGCTGCTCGCCCAAGACCCGTTGGAAGCGCTGCAGGCCGGAGCGGACTCCGACCGCTCTTAAGCTCGGGGCATGCCGACCGGCCCGTTCACCCGATTGCGCCGCGACCACGCCCGCCACCTGCTCGGCGACTACCCGAACGCGATCCGGATGCGCGGACTCGGGTTCGCGGCGCGCGTGCCTGCGTCCTACGCCGCCGGTGCCGGGCGCGCGGTGGTGATCGTGCCGCGAGTGTTCGAGCGGTGGAACTTTCTGCGACCGATGGCGAACCGGTTGGTGGAGGCCGGGCATCCGGTGCACGTGATTCCCGAACTGGGGATCAACGCCGGCGCGATCCCCACTGCCGCCCGCCGGGTGAACGCCTACTTGGCCGGCCGCGACCTCCGGGGCGTCGCCCTCGTCGCGCACAGCAAGGGCGGGCTCATCGGCAAGGCGGCGATGCTCGAGGATGCCGACGGTCGCATCGACCGCCTCGTCGCCGTCGCGACGCCCTTCGGAGGGTCACGGATGGCTCGTCTCACCCTGGTGCCCGCGCTCCGCGCGTTCCGGCCCACGCATCCGGTCATCCGTCGACTCGTCGCGGAGCGCGAGGTGAACGCGCGCATCACCTCGATCTTCCCGTCGTTCGACCCGCACATTCCCGAGGGCAGTGCCATCGAGGGCGGCACCAACGTGCGACTGGATGTAGTCGGGCACTTTCGCGTGCTCGAGGAACCCACGGCGATCGACGCCGTGCTCGCGGCGGTCGAACGCTAGAGCGGCACGATCATCCGGTCGCCGGCGAGTACGAGCAGCACGACGTCGATGAGCGCGGCGACGATGACGAAGCGGAATCCCCAACGGCTTCCGCGCAATGCAAAGACGACGGCGGCGACCGAGGCGGCAAGGGAGAGGATGAGGCCCACGAGGGCGACCGGGGAGTCCGCCCCGACCCCGATGGTGAGGGCTCCTGCTGCCCCCGCCAATGCGAGGCCCCCGAGCAGTGTCGACCCGACCCGGCCGAGGCGGTGCGGCAGGCCGTGCACCCCGGTGGCGGCGTCGTCGGCGAGGTCGGGCAGCACATTCGCGACATGCGCGGCGATGCCCAGCAGCAACCCGGCGAGCACCGCCCACCACGCGGCGAGCGCCGGAGACGGCAGCGCAAGGGTCGCCAGCATCGGCAGCAGCCCGAAGCTCACGATGTAGGGCAACGGCGAGAGCGGCCCGTGCTTGAGCCAGGCGTTGTACGCCCAGCCGCCGCCGAGCGCCACGAGGTGCGCGATCGCGAACGGGATGCCGAGGGCGAGTGAGACGAGCAGCGCCAGGGTCGCGGCGGTGATCGCGGCGATCCGCACGGCGGCGACGGAGATCTCTCCGCGCGCAACCGGCTTGTCGAGGCGACCGGCGGCGCGGTCTCGTGTGGCGTCGAGCCAGTCGTTGGAGAGACCGATCGAGAGTTGGTTGAACGCGATCGTCACGCCGAGCAACACGACCCGCACCGGGTCGAGGCCGACGGCGATGCCGAGCAGCACGACGATGAGAGTCACCCCGGCGGACGGACCCGGGTGGGATGACCGAAGCAGGGCACCGGTCATCCGCATCGCCCCAGCGTAGAGCCGAGGGCTAGAGTCCCGACATGGCACGATGGCGCGCGGCGACGGTCGTCGTGCTTGCGGTCGCTCTCACGGGCTGTGCCGCTGGGCCGTTGTCGATGTCGTCCGGGCCGCCCCGACCGTGGGCCGTCGCCGAGAACGTGGTGGTCGACCCGGTCGAGGCGTACGTCGATGCCCGCCTCGCCGCGTTGACCCTCGAGCAGAAGGTCGCGAGCCTGCTCATGCTGCACGTCGCGGGCGTGAACCCCGGGCCGATCCGTGGCGTGATCGATGCGACGGGGGTCGCCGGGGTCATCTACATGGGCGACAACGTCGCCTCTGCTGAACAGCTCGCCGCGACCACCGCGGGGCTGAGCGCCGACCCCGGGCTTCCGGTGCTGACCGCGATCGACCAGGAGGGTGGGATCGTGGCCCGGCTGCCCGACAGCGGGCCGGGCGCATCCGCGCTCCGCACCCAGGATCCGTCGGCGACGCTCGCCGCGTTCCAGGCGCGCGCCGCACTTGTCGCGTCGGCCGGGGTGACGATCAACTTCGGCATCGTCGCCGACGTCACCGGCGATCGGCGCTCGTTCATCTACTCGCGCACCCTCGGCTCGGATGCCGCGTCGGCATCCCCGCGCGTCGCGGCCGCCGTAGAGGGCGAGCAGGGCGTCGTGTTCTCGACGCTCAAACACTTCCCCGGTCACGGTTCGGTGGCCGGCGACTCGCACACCAGCGTGCCGACGACAGGGATGAGCATCGACGAGTGGCGCGCGACGCAAGCCGGCCCGTTCGCGGCAGGCATCGACGCGGGAGCCGAGTTCGTGATGCTCGGACACTTGCGCTACAGCGCCGTCGACGCCGCCCCCTCGTCGCTCTCGGTCGTGTGGAACGAGATTCTGCGCGACGAGCTGGGCTTCGACGGCATCATCGTCACCGATGACATGGTCATGCTCGAGAACTCGGGTGAGGCGGCCTACTCCGACCAGGCCGCGAATGCCGTCGCGGCGATCGCCGCGGGAACGACGCTGCTGCTCTACGTCGGACCGGTGGATGTCGGCCGCGTCGTCTCCGCGGTCGCGGCGGCGGTACGTGACGGCCGTATCCCGATGGCGACGATCGACGACGCCGCCCGGCGGCTGCTGGAGTTGCGTCGCGAGCAGTCGGATCGCACGGGACCGTATGTGCACTGCGGCGAGGAGTGCCGCGCGCTCGTCGGCTAACCCGCTACCGTCAGCGGAAGCCCGAGGTACTCGGCGTAGCGGCGGGCGGCTCGCTCGAAGCCTCGGCGGGCGGTTGCCGAGAGCTCACGCCACGGCTGCGCGACGACCTCGACGCCTTTCGCACGCACCGTACGCCGCCAGGTGCCGACGATCTCGCCATTGACGACGATCGTCGAGAGGAACATCCCGTTGTTGCCCGGAACAATGTCGCCCTGCGGACGCCCGGCCAGCGGCGCGCTGCGGTCGGTGTAGCCGAGCAGGTACTCGTCGAAGCCCGGCAACAGCTGGACGCCACCCGCCGCTTCCTCGAGTCCCGGTCGCATTCGGTAGGTGACGCCGTCGACCTCGAGTCGGTCGAATTCGTCGTCGACGCTGGCGATCGCAGCGCGGGCATCGGTCAGGGTCAACCCCGTCCACCAGGCGAGGTCGCGGTCGGTCGCCGGGCCGCGGGCATTCAGGTAGCGCCGGGCGATCTCGCCGAGTGCCGCCTGCCGGTCGAGGTGTCGCGGATTGGGCACGTGATCGTTGAGCAGCGTCCACGTGTTCTGCCCACACAGGACGGCGACCCCGCTCTGCGCGAGCCGCCCGAGCAGGTGTGCGCCACGCTGGCCGTCGATGCCGAGGCCCTCCTCGATGAACGCGGCGAGCAGGTCGCGGCGTTCCAGCCGAACCCCACCCTTCAACCGGTCGCGTGCAATGCGTTCGGCTCGGTCGAAGTCGGCGGCACCGAGCTCGAGTTCACGGTGCCGACCGGCCGCCTTGGCGTGTTCGCGGTCGGCAGTGAGCGCCAGCATCCACCCGAGGTCTTCCGCTGCCACGAAATGCAGCGTCGACCGGAACGGCCAGGAGCGCACGACGTCGCCGGCGTGATGGGCGGCTTCGACGGTGGCCGCGGTCACGCCCGGCGTGCGGAGCGCAATCGACCACAGGGCGCCGGCATAGTCCTGCGCTTGAAGCGCCAACAGGTGCCGAACTGCGGCGACCGGCGACTCTGCGGCGGGCGCCCCGATCCCGAGCGCCGTCAGCCGCAGGGCTGTCAGTCTCCGACGGTCGGGTGTGAACGCTCCGGATGCCACCCGTTCAGTATCCAGCGGACCTGCGACCGGCGAGGCCGAGCCCGCCGAGTCGGTCAGCCGATCAGTCGATCCCGAGCGTCGGAAGCTGGCTGTCGCCGTTGTCGGACGTGACGACGTAGGTGGGGCCGGTCTGCTCAGGCGCTGCCTGGGCGGATGTCGGCGACACGGCCAGCACCCCACCGACCGCGATGGAGACGACCCCGAGGGCGAGACCGGCGGTCGCGAGGCCGCGAAGCGCGGTCAGGCGGGAGCTGCGGTGCATCCCGAAGAGCATCATGCCGAGGGCGACGAGGGCGGTCACGCCGGCGGCGACGATCACGGCGGCGAACAGGCCGGAATCGGGGGCGGGCGCGGCGAGTGCCACGGCGGCGGGGAGCACAGCGGACATGCTGGGCTGTTCCTCTCGGGGGATAGGAACCGCTAGGTCTGGGGGACCGGTTCGGCCGGGGGAGGCCGATTGCGGATGAAGCGGGGTGTTTCCGGTGGGGCCGGAGGTCGCGTGTCCGCACAAAGGGGGACAGCTAACGTCATCAAGTTACCGTGAGATGTCCTCGGGAGTCAAGGCTGCCGAGCCCCCGTCTTCGGGGGCTACAGCAGCCCGAGTTCGCCGAGCTGCGTGCTCAAACCGGCACCGTCGGGCGCGTACACCCAGGGCACCGTTTGCCGACCGTGCTCCGCAGCCGGTGCCCGCCCGCCGGCGAGCACCGCCTCCCCGGGCGTCAGCCGCCGGATGGCGACCGCCCGGACATGGTCGGGATGACGCCGCGCGAAGTCGCCGTAGATGCGCTCATCGTGCTGACCATCGTCGCCGATCAGCAACCAGCGGATGCCGGGGAACTCGTTCGCGAGCCGCTCGAGACTGATGCGCTTGTGTTCCGGGCCGCTGCGGAACCAGCGCTCCTGATTCGGACCCCAGTCGGTCAGCACCAGCGGACCGCGCGGGTACAGGTTGCGGGAGAGGAAGCGCGTGAGGGTCGGCACGACGTTCCACGCGCCCGTGGAGAGGTAGACGACCGGGGCATCGGGGTTCGCGCGGACGAGCCGCTCGTAGAGCACAGCCATTCCGGCGACCGGGATTCGGGCGTGTTCGTTGAGCACGAACGAGTTCCAGGCCGCGAGGAAAGGTCGGGGGAGGGCGGTCACCATGACGGTGTCGTCGACGTCGGACACCACACCGAAGGTCGCGGCCGCGTCGACCACGAACACGGGGAACGCGACCCCGTCGTGGCCGTCGATCGACAGCCGAACGGTCGACCAGCCCGCCGGCAGATCGACCTCGAAACGTGCGTCGATCACCCCGCCGCGGTCAGCGCGCACCACCCCGGTGGCGCCCTCGGTCGTCACCGTCACCGCGGCATCCCGTGCCGGGATCGAGGTGAAGCTGCGCCAGCCCCGCACGCTCGTGAAGCGGTCGGTGGGTGCCCGGCCCGGTTTGCGCAGCACGACCCGGCCGAGTACCCGGATCCAGCCCTCACCGCCGTAGCCGATGAACGGCACGACGGTCGGCACGCGGCCCGCTCGACGGCCCCACTTCGCCCGAGCCCGATACACGAAGTCTTCGAGCTGGATGGCGAGTTGTAGCCCCGATCCCGCCATGTCACCAGTGTGTCACGGCGCGATATCAGGATTCCTCGACTGCGACGGTCTAGAATTCGAAGCGGAACAGGCTGAGGAGAATCCAATGGCACAGACACACCTGGAGGCTCCGCGGGTCGAGGGCACCGCGATCATCCGAAACGAGCCTGTGCAAGCGCGCAGCGCCGCACGGCTGACCGCGCTGCTGGACGCCGCCGCGCAGGTCATCCACGAGATCGGCTACGAGCGGCTCACCACGGCGATGATCGCCGAGCGGGCGGGCGCCTCGATCGGCACGGTTTACCGCTACTTCCCCGACCGGATCGCCGTCCTGCAGAGTCTCGCGGCGCGCAACGTCGAGCGCACGAGCGACTCCACCTTCGCCGCGCTGATGGACCCCGCCCACGCGGACTGGTTCACGGCTGTGGGCGCCGTGTTCGACGACATCAAGGCTGCCTACCGTGACGAGCCGGGCTTCGCGTCGCTGCGGTACGGCGACGTGCTCGACCTCCGCCCCGCGACCGGTCGCCCCGCGATGCAGGGCTTCGCCGACCGCCTGTTCGACGCTCTCGTCGCCCGGTTCGACCTCGACGGGTCGGACGCCGCGCGCTTGGCGTTCTCTTCGGTCGTCGTGGCGACGGATGCGCTCACCGCCCGGGCCTTCGCAAATGACCCGCAGGGCGACGAGGATTATCTTCTCGCCGGGGTCGCAACGGCATCCGCCCTGATGTCGCCGTATTGGACGACTCAGGCTTAGTCGTCGGGATCGTCCAGCGTCATCGCGTCGCCGTCGCCGGGGCGGTCCCAGTGGCGCGCCTCGGAGCGTTCCAGCAGCTTCTTGACGACGAAGACGACTACCACGAACAGCACGATCGCGCCGACGAAGATGTAGCCCGCGAAGTGCAGTGAGCTCGCGAGCTCTCGGTACGAGACCGCGGCGACCGACCCGAAGGTCACGTACGCGAATGCCCAGAGGATGCACGCCGGGGTTGTCCACGCGATGAACCGGCGGTACGGCATGTTGCTCATGCCGACGGTGACCGGCACGAGCGAGTGCAGCACGGGCAGAAAGCGTGACACGAAGACGGCGATCCCACCGCGCCGGTCGACGTAGTTCGCGGCGCGCTGCCAGTTGCGCACGCCGATCCTCGCCCCGAGCCGCGAGTCGCGGACCTTCGGGCCGAAGAACCGCCCAAGGGCGAAGCCCACGCTTTCGCCGCCGAGAGCACCGAGGATCACTGCGGCGAGGAGCCCGACGTATTGAACCGGGGTCTCGACAGCTGTCGCCGCGACGAGCACGATCGTGTCGCCCGGCACGATGAGCCCGACGAGCAGCGACGTCTCGAGGAAGATGCCGAGGCCCGCGAGCAGCGTACGGGCGAGTGGGTCGACACTCCGCACGAGGTCGAGGATCCACAGCAGCGCCTCGTTCACCCGACGGCCTCCGCCTCCGGCAGCGGGCGACGGAGCGCGTCGAGACGCCGTCGCCAGGAGTCGAGCCGCCCGGGTTCCTCCGCGACATCCGGGCCATCGATCCACTGCGTGACGATCCGGATGCCGTGCAACGCGTTGAGCGCCCACACTTCGCAGCCCTCGAGATCTTCGGGTCGAGCGGACTCCCACAGAATGTCGACCCCCGTCGCCGTCGCGAGCGCGAGCACGCTGCGCAGGGTCACGCTGTCGATCCGTTCGATCGCGTCCTCGGGAATCGCGAGGGCATCGCCGCGCCACCAGGCGAGGCTGGTCGTCGAGCCGTCGGCGATGAACCCGTCGGCGGTGAGGATAACGGCATCCTCGGCGCCCTGTTGCTGCACCGACGTGCGCAGCCGCACCATCGCCTCGAGGTCGGGGCCTTTGAACCGGGGGGCGGTGCGCGGGTCGCGACCGTTGTGGGTTGCGAGCACGATCGAGCGCGAACGTTCGGGCGCCTCGCGCAGCCGGAAGAGCAGCTGGGGCCGCAGCAGTTGGGTGCGCAATTCGACCCGCGGGAACCAGTCGCCGGTGCGGGGGGTCGCGGCGATCGCGGCATCCCAGAAGGCGCCCGGATCGAGTTGCGTGTACCGTCCGCGGGGGATCGAGGTCATGAACCGGGTGCGGTGCAAGTCGAGGGCGAGCACCGTGCCGTCGGTCACCAGCCACGAGTCGGCGGCCTCGATCGTCGCCGGCAGGATGTCGCAGTCGGTGCGAGGTTCCAGGATGCCGTCCTCCCACCGGGAGGTGATGGCCGCGCTCATAGGATCAGGCTATGCGTCGCCGACTGCTGCGCCACCACCTTGCCGGCCGGATCGACCCCGAGCAGGCGTTTCGCGCTGTCGCCGCGGGTGGCGATGACGTGTTCTGGCTCGACAGCGGCAAGCACGGCGTGCATGTGCTCGGGTCGGGCGTGCACGTCCTGCCTGAGCGCGGCGCGGTGCTCGACACCCTGCGCGCGGAGCTCGAGCGTGAGCCGATCGAGCTGTACCGGGCCTACCCGGGCTTCGACGGGTTCCGGCTCGGCGTGGTCGGCTGGGTCGGCTACGAGGTGCGGGAGGAGACCACGGGGGTTGCGGTGACCCGGCGGGCGCGGCATCCCGAAGCGGCGTTCCTGCGGGTCGACCGGGCGCTCGCGATCGACGTCGAGGCGGGCGCCGCCGACCTGCTCGCGCTCGGCGACCGCTGGTCGGGCGACCTCGCCGAGTGGCGTGATGATCTCGTCGCCCGGCTCGCCGACCCGCCCCCGCCGCCGCCACGCCCGTCGAGCGATGCCGCGGTGCGCTGGCGCGACGACGAGGCGACGTACCTGGCGAACGTGCGGGCTTGCCTCGACGCGATCACGGAGGGCGAGACCTACCAGATCTGCCTCACCACGATGGCGGAGGTCGACGGCACGTTCGACGACGTCGCCTCCTACCTCGCGTTGCGGGCGGCATCCTCCAGCCACCACGGCGGATTCCTGCGCATCGCCGGAACGAGCCTGCTGTCGGCGAGCCCCGAACGGTTCCTCGAAGTCGACGCCGAAGGCTTGGTGCGCACCCGCCCGATCAAAGGCACAAGGCCTCGCGCGAGCGTGCAAGTCGCCGACGAAGAACTCGCCGCCGAACTCGAGGAGAGCGAGAAGGAGCGCGCCGAGAACGTCATGATCGTCGACCTCATGCGCAACGACCTGTCACGCGTGTGCGAGGTCGGCTCGGTCGCCGTGACGAGCCTGCTCGCTGTCGAGAGTTACCCCGCGGTGCACCAGTTGGTGAGCGAGGTCGAGGGGCGGTTGCGTTCGGGACTCACGGCGGTGGATGCCCTCGGAGCCTGTTTCCCCGCCGGTTCGATGACGGGGGCGCCGAAGATTCGGGCGACGCAGATCCTCGATCAGCTCGAGGCCGGCCCGCGCGGCCTTTACGCCGGCACCTTCGGGTTCTTCGGCTACGACGGGCAAGCCGACCTCGCGATGGTCATCCGCTCGATCGTGATGGATGCCTCGGGTGCCTCCGTCGGCGCAGGCGGCGGCATCACCGCGATGTCGATCCCCGACGATGAGTACGCGGAGATGCGCCTCAAGGCTCGCGCCCCGCTCGCCGCTCTCGGCATCCGCTCGACCTAAAG
>CAZCEE010000027.1:0-15437 GCA_964497165.1 uncultured Schumannella sp.
CCCCGACCGGCATCATCGCGCTGCTCGTGGTCGCGGCCGGTGCGCTCGTGCTGCAGTTCACGCGATTCGGTCGCACGATCTATGCGATCGGCGGAAACGAGCAGTCGGCACGACTCATGGGCCTCCCCGTTGTCCGCACGAAGCTGCTCGCCTACGTGATCAGCGGCACCTGCGCCGGACTCGCCGGCGTCGTGTTCACCGCGTATCAGGGCGCCGGCTACCCGCTCAACGGCATCGGCACCGAACTCGACACGATCGCCGCGGTCGTGATCGGCGGAACCCTGCTCACCGGGGGTTCCGGCTACGTTCTGGGTTCGATGATCGGCGTCTTCGTCTACGGCACGATCAAGACCGCGATCTCGTTCCTCGGCGCCGAACAGTCGTGGACGCGCATCACGATCGGCGGGTTGCTGCTGATGTTCGTGGTCGTGCAGCGGGTGATCGTCTCGCGATCGAGCCGGAGATGATCCCCCGGCGACCGTCGTCGTCCAGCAGAATGTGACGATGGGCGACCCGACGACGACGCCGGTTCTCGAAGTGACGGGTGCCACCGTCAGGTTCGGTCGCGAAACCGCGCTCGACGCCGTCGACTTTCGGATGTTCGCGGGCGAGGTGCATTCGCTCATGGGCGAGAACGGCGCCGGCAAGTCGACGCTCATCAAGGCCCTCACCGGCGCCCTCCCGCTCGACGCGGGCGAGATCAGGCTCGACGGACAGGTGATCAGAATCCCGTCGCCGCTCGACGCTCAGCGCCACGGCATCCGAACGGTGTACCAAGAGATCGACCTGCTGCCGAACCTGTCGGTCGCTGAGAACATCGCGCTCGGCCGGGAGCCGCGGCGATTCGGAGGCATCGATTGGCGCGCGATGCGCCGCCTCGCCGTCAACGTTCTCGCCGAACTCGGGCTCGCGATCGATCCCGCCTCGCTGCTGGGCTCTCACTCGCTCGCGGTGCAGCAACTCGTCGCGATCGCGCGCGCAATCTCGACCGACGTGCGGGTGCTCGTGCTCGACGAGCCGACCTCGAGCCTCGACGCCGACGAGGTCGCCGAACTCTTCCGCGTCATCCGCGAGCTCAAGGACCGCGGCGTCGCCGTACTGTTCATCTCGCACTTCCTCGATCAGGTGTACGAGATCTGCGACCGCATCACCGTGTTGCGCGGCGGGGTGCTGGTCGGCGAATACCGCACGACGGAGCTGCTGCGCATCGATCTCGTGCAGAAGATGCTCGGTCGGGAGATCGCCGAGCAGCGCGTGCGCCGACCCTCCGACCCCGAACCGGGAACCCGGGTCGTACTCGGGGGCCGGCAGCTGCGGCGTTGGCCGCGCGTCCGCGACGTCGACCTCGAGGTGCGCGAGGCGGAGGTGGTGGGGCTCGCCGGGCTGCTCGGCTCGGGGCGCACCGAACTCGCCCGCACCCTGTCCGGCGTCGACCAACCCGACGGCGGCGTCGTCGTTCTCGATGGGAAGCCGACGACCATCGCGGGCCCACGCCGCGGGATCGGCCTGGGTGTCGTCTATTCGTCAGAGAACCGCCGCACCGAGGGCATCATCGCCGAACTCACCGTGCGCGAGAACATCGTGCTCGCCATCCAGGCGCAACGGGGGATGCTGCGGCTGATGCGCCGCTCGCGCCAGACCGAACTCGCGGCGAGCTGGATCGAAGCCCTCGGCATCCGCCCCGAGTCCCCGGAGACGATCGTCGGCACCCTCTCCGGTGGCAACCAGCAGAAGGTGTTGCTCGCCCGGCTGCTCGCGCTCGCGCCGCGCGCCATCCTGCTCGACGAGCCGACCCGCGGCATCGACGTCGGCGCTAAGGTCGAGGTCCAGAATCTCGTCGGGGAGCTGGCGGCAAACGGCATGTCCGTCGTGTTCATCTCGGCCGAGCTCGAGGAGGTTCTGAGGGTGTCGACGCGCATCGTCGTGCTCCGCGAAGGACTCGTGGTCGCAACCCTCCCCGCCGATGAGTTGTCGAGCGGTTCGCTGTTGGCGATGGTGACGCAGCCCGATGACGGAGACTGACCCGAAGCGGCGGGCGGCAGACGAGCCGGGCCCGCGCGCCGCCAACATCTTCGACGTCGCCCGCCTCGCCGGGGTCTCGCACCAGACCGTGTCGCGCGTGCTCAACGACCTGCCGAACGTGCGTCCGACCACGCGCGCCCGGGTCGAGAGCGCGATCTCGCAGTTGCACTACAGCCCCTCCCCCGCGGCCCGCGCCCTCGTCACCCGCCGCAGTCGCACCATCGGGCTCATCGCGCCCGGTACTGCGGATCTCGGCCCCGCGTCGATCGCGATGCACTTCAACATCGCCGCCCGGGAGGCCAGGTACAGTATCGAAACCGTTTCGCTGCTCGACATCGAGCCGCCCGGCGTGCGCGCCATCGTCGAGGCCCTGTTGCGGCAACGCGTCGACGCGATCGTGCTCATCGTCGACGACATCTCGGTGCTCGAGGTCGTGCGCAGTCTCGATCTGGGGATCCCGTTCGTCGCCGTGGCCGCATCCGCCCGCCGGGGCCCGACGATCGTCTCGATCGACCAGTACCGCGGCGCGCGTGCTGCCGTACGCCACCTGATCGAACTCGGCCACACCCGCGTGCTGCACGTCGCCGGGCCCGCGCGGTCGCCGGATGCGATCGAGCGGGAGCGCGGGTGGCGCGACGAACTCGCCGCACACCGCCTGGAGGTCATCGAACCGGCGCGCGGCGACTGGTCGCCCGCGAGCGGCTACGACCTCGGTCGCACGATCGACATCGCGGGGCCGACCGCCGTCTTCGTCGCCAACGACCACATGTCGATCGGCGTGCTCTCGGCGCTGCGCGAGCGCGACCTCAAGGTGCCCGACGACGTCAGCATCGTCGGATTCGACGATCTACCCGAAGCCGGATACCTGTTCCCCCCGCTCACGACGGTGCGGCAGGACTTCGCCGGCCTCGGCTCGCTCATCATGCAGAAGGTGCTGCTCGCGATCGAGGAGCCCGAGACGGCGACCGAGTCGACGCCGCTGCCGACGACCCTCATCGTGCGCGAGTCGGCTCGCGCACCCCGCTAAGCAACCGCCGCTTCGGGGAGCTTCGCCGCAACCCCCCAGGATCGTTCGACGTCGGTAACGGTCACCACGGTGCCGAAGCTCCAGGCGATCGTGTACAACGAATGCCAGTGTCGACTCATCTCGAACTCGCCGGTGGCATCCTCGACGACGTAGGTGTCGTAGCCGCGCTGGTGAGCGTCCCGTGCCGTCGTCTCGACGCAGATGTTGGTCGTGACGCCACACACGATGACACTGCGGATGTGGTTCGCCGTCAGCAGCGGCTCCAGACGCGTGCCGTAGAACGAGCTCGGTCGCGACTTGTCGATGACGAACTCACCGGGGCGGGCACCGAACTCGTCGATCAACTCGATTCCCCAAGTCCCTTCCTGCAGGCCCTTCGGGCGCGGCGGAAGCGTCGCGCGCCGGCCGGTGAGCGGCTTCTCGTCCGCGTTGTCAGCGAGATGGACGTAGCGAGTGAAGATGATCATGTTCCCCGCCTCACGCGCGGCCTCGACCAAAGCGACGCAGCCCGGAACAGCGGCCTGGAAGTTGTCGATCGAGCGGCCCGGCGGGCGCTCCACCCCCGGTTCGTCTTTGCAGAACCAGTTCTGCATGTCGACGACGATCAGGGCGACATCGGAGGCGGGAACATCGAAGGGCTCGCGCTCTTCGCCGCTCATCCACGACTCGTAATCGGTGGGCATGGTGTTTCCTTTCTCGGGGCGGTTAGACGAACTCGTCGTCGGGGACAGAACGGGGGAGGTCGAGGGTTTCGCGCAGTTGAATGCGCGGCAGCAGCGTGATTGCCACCAGTCCGGGTATCGCGAGGGCGAGGGTGAGCAGGAAGACCTCGGGGATCGCGATGCCGTACGACTCAGCGACGGGTACGCCGTCGGCCTGCACCGCCGCGAGCCGAGCGCCGAGGAAGCCGCCGAGAACGGCGAGCGTGAGACTCCCACCCAGCGAACGGAAGAACGCGACAGCTCCGCTGGACGCCCCCACCTCGGCGAGCCCTACGGTGTTCTGCACCGCGAGCACGAGGTACTGGGCCGTCGCGCCGACGCCGAGTCCGTCGATGAAGAGGTAGCCGGCGACGGCGGGGATCGGTGTCTCGGGTCCGATGGTCGCAAGCAACCCCGTCGCGACCACCAGCAGCGACATTCCGACGACGAGCGAGGCCTTGAGCCTGCCGGTACGTGCGGCGATCCCGCCGACCAGGAACGATGACAGCACCGTCCCGACCGCCATCGTGACGAGCAGCAGGCCTGACACCGTCGGCGTGAGGCCCCGTCCGTACTGGAAGTACTGGCTGAGGAAGATCGAGCCGCCGAACATCGTGCTGCCCACCCCGAGAGACGCGATCACCGCGAGCAACGGCACCCGACGAGCGAACAACCGCAGGGGCACGATCGGCCGGGTGACCCGCAGCTCGACGAGAACGGCGGCGGCGAGGATGAGCAAGCCCGACCCGCCGATCAGCAGCGACGGCAACGACACCAGGTCGATGGTGCCTTGCACCAGCGACGCCCACGCCAGAACGAGCGGAACCCCGACCGCGAGGAGCACCGCTCCGGCGTAGTCGATCTCGGCACGACCCCCTCGCGCCGGAACGCGCAGCACGAACTGCAACACGATTGCGGCGAGAACGGCGATCGGCACGCCGACGAGGAAACACCCGCGCCAGCCGATCCACGGCACCCCGACGAGCAAGCCGCCGATCAACGGCCCGCTGAGGGTTGCGAGCAGTTGCACCGCCGAGAGCCAGGCGGTGTACCTCCCGCGCGAGCGGGGCGGCACCAACAGGGCCAGGATCACCTGGACGAGCGAGATCATCCCGCCGAGTCCGATGCCCGTGACCGCTCGGGCGGCGATCAGCATCTCGGGGGTCTGGGCGAATCCGGCCGCGATGCCGCCGAGCACGAAGATGGCGATCCCCGCCTGCATCAGGACCTTGGGGTTGCGCACGTCGGCGAGGCGACTCCAGATCGGCGTGCTCGCGGTGAGCCCGAGGATCGTCGCCGTCATCACCCAGCTGTATTGGACCGTCGAGCCGCCGATGGCGTCGACGATGGTCGGGAGCGCGGTCGTCACGACGGTCGAGTTCATGTTGCCGACGAACTGGCTGAGGAGCAGGGCGCCCATCACAACGGCGAGACCGCGAACCGGAACCGGCCGAGGCGGGTCGGCGACGGCGATCGTCGACGCGGATGCTGAACTCATGAGGGCGACTTTCGGCGATCGTCACCCCGGAGGTTGCCCGGGTTCGGGCGCCCCGGGGTGACGATCGACACGGTTCGTCAGCTCGCGGCCACGAGGCTCGGAGCCGAGACCCACGAACGCTCGACGTCGTCGACGGTCACGACCGTGCCGAAGCACCAGGCGATCGTGTAGAGGGCGTGCCAGTGGCGGCTCTCCTCGAACTCGCCGCAGGCATCCTCGACGACGAACGTGCTGTAGCCGCGCTGGTGAGCATCCCGAGCCGTTGTCTCGACACAGACGTTGGTCGTCACGCCGCAGATCACGACGTTCTTGATGCCACGGGCGGTCAGGAGCGGCTCGAGCCGCGTTCCGTAGAACGAGCTCGGCCTCGACTTCTCGAGGATCGGTTCGCCGGGCTGCGGGTCGAGCACGGCCATTATCTCTCCCGGCTCCTGCCCGCTGAGGTAGCCCGAGCTCGCTCGGCGCGAGAACGAGGATTCGCGCCCGGCGGACGGGAGCTTGTCGACGTAGTCGTCGAGGTAGACGTACTTCATGAAGACGACCAGGTGGCCGGCAGCCCGCGCGGCCTCGACCAGCCGTACCGTGCCGGGCACCGCACGCTTGAACCCTTCGATGCTGCGGCCGGGCGGGCGCTCAATGCTGTCGTCGACGTACGAGTTCTGCATGTCGACGACGATGACGGCGACGTCCTCCGTGGGCAGGTCGAACGGCTCACGGTCGTCACCGTTCATCCATGATTCGAAATCTGTGGGCATCTGCTTCTCCTTGTCTTCGTGGCAGGGGGATGGTGGGGAAGGGCGAGCCCTCCCCCACCCGGTGATCACTCGGTGAAGCTGGCCCCGTTGAAGAACAACGAGCCGTTCGAGATCGGCTCCCAGTCCAGGGTCGGATCGACCGCGTAGTTGAAGGTCGGGTTGTACAGCGGCGAGAAGTACACGTTCTCGTCGATCACGTCCCAGATCTCGGAGATGTATTCCGCCCGAGCCTCCTCTTCCGCCGCCGCGATCTGCAGCGCGTAGAGCTCGGTGAGCTCCTCGTCCTCGAAGTACCGGATGCCGAGGGGGCTCAGGTTGGTGAGGAAGATCTGAGCGTCGAGATACGAGGGCCCGTACGCGCTGAAGAACACGCCCGTGAACTGCTTCTGCGTGTTCAGGAGGCCGAAACTCGCCGCGTCGACGCCCTTCAGCTCGACCGTGAATCCGGCGTCCTCGAGGTAGCCGCCGACCGCCTGAGCGACCTGGGAGCCGAGCGGAATCCAGCCGTCGAGTGCGTAGTGCAGCGGCAACGGAGTGCCGTCGTAGCCGGCCTCTTCGAGGAGTTCGGCCGCGCGGTCGGGGTCGTACTCGAGCGGGTCGCGGTCGTCGTCATATCCGAAGTTCGCCGGCGACGACATCTGGTTGGCCGGCACGCCGAGTCCGCCGAGGATCGTCGCGACGATCGCCTCCCGGTCGACAGCGAGACTCACTGCCTCACGGATCAGCGGGTCGGCGGTCAGTCCCTCAAGAGTGTTGAACCCGAGGTACATCGTCTGGTTGCTGCCCACCGAGCGAACATCGACGACACCGCTCCCGTCGAGCGCGGGAACCTGGCTCGGCGGGATGAGGGCGATGTCGAGCGAGCCCGACTGCACACCGCTCACTCGGGCCTCGTCGGTCGTGACCGGCACATAGGTGATGGTGTCGAGCGTCGGCGCGTCACCCCAGTAGTCGGGGTTCGCCTCGACCACGATCTCGACGCCGCTCGTGTAGCTGACGTAGGTGTACGGCCCGGAGCCGACCGGCGCCTTCGCGAAGCCTTCGGATCCCCCCGCCGCCTCGTAGGCAGCCTTCGGCACGATCGAGAGCAGCGTCATCTGACGCGGCCAGTTCGCGAAAGGAGTGTTGAGCTCGAAGCGCAGAAGTCCCGGCTCCACCTCCTCCATCGACACGACGTTGACGAGGTAGCGCGTGTTGCGCGAGTTCGGGTTGGTCTGCACCTGTTCGAAGGTGAAGATCACGTCCTCCGCGGTGAGCGGGGTGCCGTCGTGGAAGACGATGTCATCGCGCAGGGTGAATTCCCATACGGTCGCGTCGTCGTTCGACGACCACTCCGTCGCGATGCGTGGTCCGACGCTTCCGTCGGGGAGCACCTCGGTGAGCTGGTCGAACAGGGCGTCGTAGACGTTGATGCCTTGGAGGCCGTTGTCGATCACCGGGTCCATCGAGTTGACGTCGGCGGTCTGGCCGACGACCAGGTCGCCGCCGATCGCCGTCTCTTCACCGACGGTGGTGGCTGACGGCGCGCAGGCCGTCATCACCGCGAGCGCAATGATCGTGGTGAGGGCTGCGACGCTCGAGCGCCCTCTAATACGGGGAGGAGTCATGGTGCGGCGGGTCCTTTCGGAGTCGGTGGTGCTGTGTCCCCCGGGGCAAGGGGTTCCCCGGATGTCGTGAGGCTTCAGGCGGCGAGATCGTCTTCCGCGGCGGGCTGCTGCGGTCCGCGACGATGCGGGTCGGGGATCGGCACGGCAGAGAGCAGCCGACGCGTGTAGTCGTGGCGCGGGTCGTCGAACACCTGGTCGCGGTCGCCTTCCTCGACGAGGCGGCCGGCGTACATCACCGCAATGCGATGGGAGAGGTGCCGCACGACCGAGAGGTCGTGCGCGATGAACAGGTACGCGAGGCCGAGCTCCTCCTGCAGGTCTTGCAGGAGGTTGATGACTTGCGCCTGGATCGACACGTCGAGCGCCGAAACGGGTTCGTCGAGGATCAGCAGCTCGGGCTTGAGAGCGAGCGCACGGGCGATGCCGATGCGTTGCCGTTGGCCACCCGAGAACTCCGCCGCCTTGCGCCCGCCCATCTCGCGAGTCAGTCCGACCTGGTCGAGCAGTTCGACGACTCGAGCCGCGGAGTACCGGCGGTTGATGCGCAGCGGCTCGGCGATGATTTCGCGCACCGTCATCCGGGGATCAAGCGACGAGTACGGGTCCTGAAAGACCACCTGCATCCGCGCGCGGGTGGCGCGGCGCTGACCGCGGGACTGTCGCGTGACGTCGATTCCGTGGACGACGACCGATCCCGATGTCGCCCGGTGCAGGCCCAGGATGGTGCGCACGAGAGTCGACTTGCCACATCCTGACTCGCCGACCAGCCCGAGGGTCTCCCCGCGCCGCACCGCGAGCGACACTCCGTCGACCGCGCGGACGACGCGCGTCCCTCCGAAGAAGCCTGTTCGCGTCGTGAAGTGGGTGTGCAGGTCTCGAACCCGCAGGACTTCCTTCGATTCGATGACACTCATGCCACGGCCTCCTTGACGGTTTCGAGTTCTTCGTCTGACGCGATCCACGCGGGCACCTCGGCGGCGAAGTGACAGGCGGCTGACTGCGTCGGGGTCACCGTGAGCAGCAGCGGCTGCTCGGTGTGGCAGGGAGTGCGCCCGCTCGAGAGCCCGCACCGCGGGTTGAACGCGCAGCCCGCGGGGCGATGTTGCGGCGACGGTGGCGAGCCCGGGATGGCGTACGCCCGACGTTCGACCGTGCCGGACTGCAGCACGCTCGCGAGAAGCCCGACCGTGTAGGGATGGCTCGGGTTGTCAAACACGTCGAAGACGGTGCCCGACTCGACCATGCGGCCCGAGTACATGACGACGACGCGGTCGGCGACCTGAGCGACGAGGCCCATGTCGTGCGTGATCATGATCATCGAGGCCGAGCTGCGAGCGCGCACCTCGGCGAGCAGATCCATGACTTGGGCCTGGATGGTGACGTCGAGCGCGGTCGTCGGCTCGTCGGCGACAAGCAGGCTGGGTGAGTGCGCCATCGCCATCGCGATCATGGCGCGTTGCCGCATTCCACCCGACCACTGGTGCGGGTAGGCGCGGGCGCGCTCCGACGCGTCGGCCACCCCGACGCCCCGCAGCAGCTCCACGACCCGGCCACGTACCTCAGCGCGGGTGAGGTCCCGGCGGTGCAGGCGGATCATCTCGGCGATCTGCGACCCGATGGTGCGCACCGGATTGAGGCTTGTCATCGGATCCTGGAAGATCATCGCGAGGTCGCGCCCGCGGATCTTGTTGAGCTCGCGGGTCGGCATTCGGCGCAGGTCCTGCCCGCGGAACAGGATCTCCCCATTCGTGATGCGGGCGTTGGGCGGCAACAGGCCCATGACGGCGAGCATCGTGACGCTTTTGCCGGATCCGGACTCCCCGACGAGGCAGAACACCTCGTCGGGGAACACCATGAAGGTGACTCCGTCGACCGCGCGCACCGGCCCCGACGACGAGTCGAATTCGACGACCAGGTTGTTGACCTCGAGCAGGGGAACGGTCATGGCTTCAGCTCCTGGTCCGGGCGGCGCCCGACGCGTTCTCGGCGGTGAACCGGCGGCTGAAGAGCTGCACCCCGGCGATGAGGAGGAACATCACGACACCCGGAACGAGGCACAGCCACGGGTTGACCTGGAGGTACTTCTGGCCCTCGGCGATCATGCCGCCCCAGGTGGGAGTCGGCGGTTGGACGCCGAGACCGAGGTAGTCGAGCGAGGCTTGCGCGATCACGATGAGTCCGATGTCGAACGACGCGATGATGGCCAACTGGGGAATGACGGCCGGCAGCAGGTGCTTGCGCAGCACCCAGAAACTGCTCGCACCCTGGGTGATCGGCGCGAGCACGAACTCCTGGTTGCGCAACGTCATCGCGAGGCCGCGAGCGACGCGCCCGTAACCGATCCAAAAGGTGATGCCGAGCATCACGATCGTCAGGGTCGTGCTCGGTCCGACGACCGCCGAGACCGCGATGAGGAGGAGCACGAACGGCATCGCCAACTGGGTGTCGGCGACGCCCATGACGACGTTGTCGAGCCAGCCGCCGAAGTAGCCGGCGAGAAGGCCCAGCACGATGCCGATCGCGAGGTTGATGACGACGACGGTGACGACGATGACCAACGAGATCTGCCCGGCGACGGCGAGCCTGCTGAGGATGTCGCGCCCGAGCGGATCGGTGCCGAGGAGGTGCGCGACGTCGGCGAACGGGGGGAGCATCGCGTTGCTCAGATCCTGGTCATAGGGGTCGTACCCGGGGAGGAACGGCACGACCGCGATGATCGCGAGCACGATCGTGAGCATCGCGATCGAGACGATCAAGGTGACCGGCGCGTTGCGGCGACCGCCCCGCTGTGGGGTCGCGAGCGGGATCCCGGAGGTGATCGGGTTGACGGTGGCGGTCACGAGTACCTCACTCTCGGGTCGAGCACTGCGTAGAGCAGGTCGACGATCAAGTTGACGACCACGAAGATGAGTGCCACGACGAGCAGGCCGGCCTGGACGACGGGGAAGTCACGCACGCTCACCGCGTTGAGCAGCACTTGCCCGACCCCGGGCCAGGAGAAGACCATCTCGACGATGACGGTTCCGCCGAGGAGCCCGCCGAGATTGAGTCCGGCAACGGTGAGCACGGGCAGCAGGGCGTTGGGCAGCATGTGGGTGATGACCACCTGGGCGTGCGACTGCCCCTTCGAGTAGGCGGTACGCACGTAGTCCTGCGCGCGTTGCTCAGAGAACGAGGCGTCGAACAACCGCAGGTAGAGGGCGAACTGCGCGGTGGCGAGTGTCGCGACGGGGAGGACGAGGCTTTGCGGCCCGGCGTTGCCGAGGGACGGCAGCATCCCGAGCCCGACCGCGAAGACCAGCACCAGCAGGATCGCGAAGAGGAAGTCGGGCACGGCCTGGCGCAGGGCGCCGAGCCAGACGAGCACCGTCTGCGCCCAGCGGGCTCCCGTCAGCTGCACGACGAACGCGACGAGGAACGCCAGCCCGACGCCGATGGCGAAGGCGAGGAGAGCGAGCTCGAAAGTCGCCGGGAGCCGCTCGGCGATGATCTCCATCGACGGACGGGCCTGCCGGTACGACAGTCCGAAACCGCCGAACAGCACGTCGGAGACGAAGCGTTGGAACTGAACGATCAGCGGATCGTTGAAGCCGAGGGTTTGGTTCAGGGCATCGATCTCTTCGGCTGTCGCGCCGTCGCCGACGAGGAGCGCTCCCGGCTTGCCGCTCAGCCGCACCAAGAAGAAGGCGATGGTGAGCACGACGACGACGGTGACGAGGGCCTGCAACGCACGGCGGAGGAGGAATCTGAACATCGCGCGCCGCCTCTCGTCTAAATGTCTGTTGTATTCACCTACCGTGGCCTCTAGTTCTTTCAGATCCGTTTCTTGTGTGTTTCAAGTAGGTAAAATAAGGCGCTATCGGCCAAGCTGAGTCGAGTTCGAAAACAACTGATGTTTGGATCGGACACGAGATCGCAAAGAATCTCGGTTTCCGCCGCTAACATGGGATCATCGGGCGACGGTGCCTGACCGGTCAGAAGTTGGAGTCTCGATGAGCGTTCTCACGAACCTCGATGTCTCACCCATCCGACCCGCCTACGAGCAAGTCGCAAACCAGTTGCGGGCACGCATCCTCGATGGATCGATGAAGCCCGGGGAGCGACTCCCCGTCGAAGGCCAGCTCTCGACGAGCTTCGGCGTGAGCCGCACGACGATCCGTGAGGCGCTGCGCACCCTCTCGTCTCAAGACCTCGTGCACACGGTGCGCGGCGTCAACGGCGGCACGTTCGTTTCACATGTCGACGCCGCCGGCTTCGTCGACAACATGGAGTCACGGCTCGGCCTGATGGCGAGCAATGACGTCATCAGCGGCCTCGAGCTGATCGAAGTGCGCACCCTCATCGAGGTACCGAGCGCCCGTCTCGCCGCGTCGCGTCGCACCCAAGAGGATCTCGACGCGATCCGGATCGCCGCCCACGACAACGAGATCTCGGGCACCCGCGAGCAACGAGGAACCCATTCCCGCGACTTCCACATGGCGGTCGTGCAGGCGGCGCACAACGTTCTGCTCTCGTCGATCGCCGTCCCCATCTACGGGGTGTGGCGCCAGATCAGCCTCAGCGCGGTGAACGATTGGGAGGAGATCGACCAGGAGCACTTCGAGATCCTCGAGTGCATCGAACGCCGCGACGGCGAGGGCGCTGCCGCGGCCACGGCCCGGCATCTGGCGAAGATGCGTGAAGAGACGCCTGCCTCCGGCGCGCGCGCCGCCGTGCGCAGCTGATCGGATCGGCGCCGCGCCGGAACTAGGCGGTCTTCGCGGCGGCGCGCGCGGTCGCCGGGCCCGGGCTGCTCACTCCCGCACCGTAAGGTCGGTCAGCCGATCGCGGTCGCCACGACCCGCGCCATCCGCGGCCGGATGGCATGGTCGCCACCCTGCACCTTGTGCGCGGTGACGCCCCGGAGGCTTTCGACGATCCTCAGGCCTGAGGGATGCAGCAACGGGTCGAGCGTGCCGTAGACGAGCTGGATCGGTACGCGTACCGACGCCAGGTCGCTCACCGTCGTCTGCGACTCGATCGCCTTCTCCAGCGACAGCACGAAAGCGCGCCAGTTCGTCTCCGAAATGTCCAACAGGTTCTTGATCGGCGACAGCTTGGCGACGCCGGCCGCCGCGCGGATCGTGAACTCCTTGTTGCCGCGCAGAAACTCATAAATCCGGAGGTAGCCGTCCATTGCGGCCCGGTCGAGCGGGGACGCGATCTCGGCGGGTGTGAGGTAGATCGGGGGGCTGACGAGCACGAGCCGGGTCACGTCGCGAGGATAGGTCGCGGCGTAGCGCGCCCCGATGAGAGCGCCCATGGAGTGCCCGACGAGTACGAAGTCGCGCAGCCGATGCGTGCGGACCGTGCGGCGCAGGGCCGCGACGTGCTCCTCGATCGTGAAGGTCGCATCCGTCGGCGCAGCGGACGTGCCGAACCCGAGCAGGTCGATCGACACGGCGCGGTGGCGCTCGGTGATGAGCGGCACCACGTGCTCGAACGTCACCGATGACGACGCGATCCCGTGCAGCAGGACGACGAGTGGACCGGCGCCGGCATCCCCCGCGACATGCAGAAGGGGTGGTCTCCGCAGTAGTCTGCGCAGCCACCCCATCCCGCCATGCTACGACGGCCCCCTTGGTATGGGTCAGTCGTGGCGCATGTGCTCCTTGTGCTCGTTCTTGGCGTGTACGGCGTCGCGCTCCGCTTCGGCCTTCGCGACCTCGCCGTCGGCCTGCATCTCGTCGACCTTGTCGGAGACGCGCTCCTTCGTGTCGTCGACGACCTCGCCGATCTTGTCGCCGGTGGCGTCAGCAGCGTCTTTCGCGGTGTCCATGAAACCCATGATTCGTCCTCCTTGTGGGCTGCCCTCTTACAGGCTTTCGACGGTAGATCGCGAACCTCCGGAAGCGAACGGGGTTGACACCCCGCAACGACAGGCGTACGCCGTGACGGAATCGTGACCGCCTGACGACCGAATCGTGACGAACGTTGTGTGGTGCGTGGGCGCCGGAAACTTTAGCGTTGCCCTCATGAGGCGAATCACGCGTACGACGACGACTCTCGGTGCGACCATCTTGGCCGCGACCCTTCTGCTCGCGGGTTGCAGTGCGGGCGCCGGGTCGACGAGCGACGAGTCGGCGGGCGCGCCGATGGCACCCGTGACGGGCGAGGATGCTGCCGTCACCGACGGCGACAGCGGCAACTTCTCGGCCGAGGAGTCGGCTCGGGAGGTCATCGTCACCGGGTCGATGACGGTCACCGCCGACGATCCGCTCGACGCATCGCGCGAGGCCGTGCGTCTCGTGGAGGCCGCCGGCGGCCGGATCGATGGGCGTACCGAGTACGCCCCGTCGAACGGCGATGCGGGCAGTGCGAGCCTCATCCTGCGCATCCCGGCCGAACGCCTGCAGGAGGTTCTCGACGACCTGGCCGACCTCGGCCGCGCCGACGAGATTTCCACCAGCACGAGCGACGTCACCGTACTCGTCGCCGACCTCGAGTCGCGCATCGCGACGCAACGCGGCATCGTCGACCGGCTCAACGGGATGTTCGCGCAGGCGACGACGATCGCCGACCTGATCACCCTCGAGACGACGATCGCGCAGCATCAGGCGACGCTCGAAGACCTCGAGGCGCAACAGCGTTCGGTCGACGACCAGGTCGCGCTCTCGACCCTCTCGCTCTACCTGCGCTCCGAGGCGGAGGCCCCTGTACAGGAGCCGATGGACTTCCTGAGCGGACTCGCCGCCGGTTGGGGCGCGTTCGTCGGCTTCTTCTCGGGCCTGCTCGTCGCCCTCGGAGTGCTGCTGCCGTGGCTGATCACGGCCGGACTGATCTCCGCGGCGATCGTGCTGATCGTGCGCTGGAACCGACGCCGCAACGCCGCGAAAGCCTGATTTCGAGACCCGTCTGCTAGCGTTGAGGCACAGGGACGCTGCAGTGTGCGTCCCCGCGTCGTAGAACGCTTCCTCTCCCGCCGATTCTTTTCGGCGGTCGATGAGTCTCTTACGGCGAACGGATGTGGGCACCCCCACCTTCGCCAACCCGAACAAATCGGTCGTGCGCGTCTGCGCTGCGGCCGTCAGGAAATCACCATGACTACCGTCACCTTCAGCACGCTCGGCGTGCCTTTCCCGCTCGCCGAGGTCCTCGCTCGCGAGGGCATGGCCGAGCCCTTCCCGATCCAGGCGGCGACGCTGCCTGACACTCTCGCCGGGCGCGACGTGCTCGGCCGCGGCCGCACCGGCTCCGGCAAGACGCTCGCCTTCGGCATCCCGATGGCCGCGCGTCTCGGCACCCGCCTCTCCGGCGGACCCCGCCGCGCCGGACGCCCGCTCGGCCTCATCCTGGCCCCGACGCGCGAACTCGCGACCCAGATCGAGGTCGCGATCGCGCCCCTCGCGAAGGCCTACGGACTCACCTCCACGACCATCTTCGGCGGTGTCTCGCAGCAGCGGCAGGTCGCCGCACTGCGCGCTGGCGTCGACATCGTCGTGGCCTGCCCCGGCCGCCTCGAAGACCTCATGAAGCAGAAGCACATCTTCCTCGACGCCGTCGAGATCACCGTGCTCGACGAGGCCGACCACATGGCCGACCTGGGCTTCCTGCCCGGCGTCACCCGCATCCTCTCCGCCACCCCGGCGGACGGGCAGCGGATGCTGTTCAGCGCCACGCTCGATAACGGCGTTGACAAGCTGGCCAACCGGTTCCTGTCGCGTCCGGTGAGTCACGGCGTCGACGCCCCCGGCATCCCGCAGGGCGCGATGGAGCACCACGTGCTCGCCGCATCCGACGCCGCCGCGAAGAAGGAGCTCGTCATCGCGCTCGCCTCGGGCACGGGTC
>CAZCEE010000028.1:0-15312 GCA_964497165.1 uncultured Schumannella sp.
CGCCTGCGGCAAGGTCGTGCCGGAACGCATCGCCGCGATCGTCACGGGCATCGCGAACGCCTGCGCCGCGACCGGCACAGCGCTCGTCGGCGGCGAGACGGCCGAACATCCCGGGCTGCTCGGCGAACACGACTACGACGTCGCGGGCGCCGCGGTCGGCGCGGTCGAAGCGGATGCCGTGCTCGGCCCCGAGAAGGTGCGGCACGGCGACGTCGTCGTCGCGATCTCGTCGAGCGGACTGCACAGCAACGGTTTCTCGCTGGTGCGGCACATCCTCTCCGAGCGCAAGGTCGGGTTCACCGACGACGCCCCCGAGTTCGGCGGCACCGTCGGCACGGCACTTTTGGAGCCGACGCGGCTGTACACGTCACCGCTGCTGCGCGTCATCGACGAGATGCCGGATGCCGTGCACGCGCTGTCGCACGTCACCGGCGGTGGCATCGCCGCGAACCTCGCCCGCGTGCTGCCGACGGGAGCCTGGGTCGAGGTCGACCGTTCGACGTGGAGCCCGCAGCCGGTGTTCCGCATCCTCGCCGACTGGGGCGGGTTGTCGTTGACCGATACCGAAGGCACCTGGAACCTAGGCGTCGGCTTCCTCGCCGTCGTGGCGCAGGATGCCGCATCCGTCGTCACCCACGCGCTCACCGCCGCCGGACTGCCCGCCTGGGTCGTCGGGCGGGTCACCGTTGGCGCGCGTGACCTCGATGGTTTTGTACAGGGTGCGAAAGGTGTCGACGGCGGCGCCGTGCGCCTCGTTGGCGCATACGCTAGGTCGTACGCGGGCTGAGCACTAGCCGCCTGTCGCTGCGAGTGCCATACTCTCGGCAACCCGAACCCCTAGATCAGGAGGGGATCAATGTCGATTTCACCTCCACCCACACCGTCGACGAATCTGCGTGAAAATCCCGTAGGTCGCGGTCCCGGAGTGGCGACATTCGTCATCGTGGGAGCCATTCTCTTCTTCGCCATGATCACCTCGGTGTCGAGTGGCTTTGGTGGATTTCTGTCCGCCCTGGGCGTCGCGGCGATCATTGCCGCCATCGTCGCGCTCGCCCGCGGCGGGATCCGCTCGCTCGCGCTTCGCACCCGCCCGGTCGCTGTCGCGGTACTGGCGGTTGGCTTCGTGACGGTGATGGTCGGCGGCGGAGTCCAAGCGGCGACGCAATCACCCGAACCGGAGGCGCGGCCGTTCACGACGGTCGAGGAGGCCCCTGAGCCGGTACTCGAGCCGGTCGTGAAGATCTCGCGGGTGGAGACCCAGCTGCCGATTCCGTTCGGGCACGTCACAGTCGAGGACGCTGCGGTCGCAGCGGGCACCTCGTTCGTCTCGACCGTCGGCGTCGAGGGGGTGCTCACCGTGACCTTCGAGGTGACGACGACCGACGGTGTCGAGACGTCGCGCGTAAAAATTGGGGAAACCGTCACGCTCCCAGGCGTTGACGAGGTCACAACGATCGGTACCAAAGTCGAGCCTGCGGCGCCCGTATCGGGCGGGAGCGGGTGCGACCCCAACTACTCGGGATGCGTGCCGATTGCCAGCGACGTCGACTGCGCAGGAGGGAGCGGAAACGGTCCCGCGTACGCCATCGGCCCCGTGAACGTCATCGGGTCGGACATCTACGATCTCGACAGGGACGGCGACGGCGTCGCGTGCGACTAACGCCGACCGAGGGCTCGGGCGGTGCGCTTAGAAGCCGCGATTAGGCGGTCTTCGACTCCGGCTCGTCGTCGTCGGCTTCGACGTCGTCGACGATGTAATCCGCCCACTTGTCGAGGTCTTCCTCGGGACGCGGGTTACCGCCGAGCTCCTGTTGGAGCGCGTTGTAGTTCGTGTCAGGACTGAAGTACTTAAGGTCCCGCGCCACCTTGGTGTGCTTCGCCTTCTGACGGCCGCGCCCCATGCGTGACCCCCTTGATCTCAGGTTGCGAATTTGGTGAAAAGTCTGCCGCGAAGTCTATCACGCACGTCTTCCTCACCCGTCGGGGCCGCTGCAAGCGGCAGGTAACGTTGACCGGGTGACCGAGAGCGACATCGACACCTCGGTCGTGGTCGTCGGCGCGGGGCAGGCGGGGCTCTCGGTGGCCTACTACCTGCGGCGTCTCGGCCTCGATCCGGGCAACGAGTTCGTCATGCTCGATCGCGGTCCGGGCACCGGGGGGGCGTGGCAGTTCCGGTGGGATGCGCTGCGGCTCGGCTACGCACACAAGGTGCACGATCTTCCCGGGATGGATGAACTCGGCGTCAGTTTCGACACCGCCGACAAGACGCTCCCCGCGAAGGATGTCGTCGCCGACTACTACGCGCGCTACGAGGAGCACTACGGCTTCCAGGTCGTGCGACCCGCGGATGTGACCCGGATTGAGATGAATGCCGACGGGTTCGTCGTCGACTTCGAGGGGCCGTTCGGGCAGCGCGAAGTCTCGTGCCACGTGCTTGTCAACGCGACCGGCACCTGGGGGGCGCCATTCGTGCCGTACTACCCGGGCATGAACGAGTTCGCGGGGCGCCACCTGCACACGGCCGAGTACAAGGCGGCCGAAGACTTCGCCGGCCAGAACGTCGTCGTCGTGGGTGGCGGCACGAGCGCGATCGGCTTCCTGATGGAACTCGAGGAGGTCGCCGAATCGCTCACTTGGGTCGCCCGCCGGCCGATCGAGTTCCTCGAAGGGCAGGATCTCAACATCGAGGGCGGCGTCTCCGCCGTCGCGCTGCAGGATGAGGCCGCGCGAGAGGGTCGGGCGCTGCCGAGCATCGTCAGTACGACCGGGGTGCCACGCAGCCGCCGCATCCAGGCCGCCATCGACCGCGGGCTGCTGCTCGCCCGCCCGATGTTCTCCAGCATCGAAGCGGATGGCGTGCGCTGGTCGAACGGCGCGTTCCGGCCCGCCGATGCGATCATCTGGTCGACCGGGTTCCGGCCCGAGTTGCGGCATCTTGCCCCGCTGAAGCTGCGCGAGAAGTCGGGTGGCATCGTCGTCGGCAAGAACGTCTCGTGGAAGAACCCGCGGCTGTTCTTCGCGGGCTACGGGCCGACGGCATCCACGATCGGTGCCAACCGCGCGGGCCGGGCGATCGCGCGCCAGGTCGTCGCGACCCTCAGCACCCTGGCCGACGAACGTCGCCGCACCCCCGGCTTCTGAGGCTATTTGCCCGAAATGGCCGCCTTTGTCGCGGAAAAGTGGGCTGTTTTGGGCAAATAGCCTCCTCCCACCGGTCTCGCCTGACGTTTCCGGAGCAGGACTCAAGACCCTTGTCGCGTTCAGGTTGCCCTGCTATCCCTGAATGACCAACGCGGGCTCGACGGGAGGAGAGAGCATGACGATTCTTGAGTCGTCTCCTCGCGACCCGCCACCGGCGCCCGTCACCGGCAGCTCGCTCCGCATCGGGGTCGTGGCCCCACCCTGGTTCGAACTCCCGCCCACGGCGTACGGGGGTACCGAGGCGGTCGTGGCGGCCCTCGTCGACCAGCTCGTGGTGCTCGGGCACCACGTCACGCTCATCGCAAGCGGGCCGGCGAAGACGAAGGCGCAACGTCATGTCAGCGCGTACGAGAAGCCGCCGTCACGTCTGCTCGGCCGCAGTTCGATGCCCGAAGTCGTCATCGCCGCCGAGGCCGCCCGGGTTCTGAACTCGCCCGAGTTCGACATCGTGCACGACCACTCGCTCGTCGGCCCGCTGCTGGCCGTCGGGCGGAGCATCCCCACGGTGGTGACGATGCACGGGCCGGTCACCGGAGACAACGGCGACTACTTCCGCCGACTCGGGCGGGCCGTCGATCTCGTCGCGATCTCGGGTTCGCAGCGTCGGCTGGCACCGGCCCTCAACTGGGCCGGTACGGTGCACAACGGGATCGATGTCGACTCCTATCCCTACCGGGCCGACAAGGACGACCACGTGCTGTGGGTCGGGCGCTTCCACCCTGACAAGGGCGCTCACCTCGCGATCGACGCCGCGCGCGCGGCCGGCCGGCGCATCGTTCTCGCCGGGAAGCTCAATGAACGCGACGAGCACGAGTACTTCGACAAGGCCGTGCGCCCGAGGCTCGGCCGCGACGCCGAGTACGTGGGCGAGGCCGATGCGTCGCTCAAACGCGAACTCTTCGCGCGGGCCCGCTGTCTGGTGTTCCCGATCCAATGGGACGAGCCGTTCGGCATGGTCATGGTCGAGGCCATGGCGACCGGAACCCCAGTCGTGGCGACGCGCCGCGGCAGCGTTCCCGAGATCGTCGACGACGGGCGCACCGGCTGGGTCGTCGACGAGATCGCCGAACTTCCTGCCGCGATCGAGCGTGCCGGGGAACTCGACCCGGCGGACTGTCGCGCTTCGGCCCGAGCTCGATTCGACCTCCCTGTAATGGGGCGAGGGTACGAGAGCGTCTACCGGGCGCTCGTCGAATCCCCCTCGAGCACGCGCAGCACGGCGATCGACGCCGCCGCGCTCCAGGCCTGAGGTCGGCACGCGGCCGGGTAGGGAAGGGGGGCCGGCGAGTCGGGCAGTCCATCGCCCGAGTACAACTCCGGGATGCGGAACTCGAAGGATTCGGCAGCGCGCAGCAGTGCCTGGGCGAGTTCGCGAGCATCCTCGGTAAACCCCTCGGCGGCCAGGCCGACGATCGCGATCGCCGTGTCATGGGTCCAGACCGACCCACCGTGGTACGACAGCGGCCAGTAGCCTTCCGCGCTCGTCGCCAAGGTTCTGAGCCCGAAGCCGCTAGAGAGCTCGGGGGAGCGCAGCCGATCCCGCACGAGGCCGGCCTCGTCGGCGGAGAGGATGCCGGTGCCGAGGAGGTGCCCGATGTTGCTGGTCAGCGCGTCGACCGCGTGCTTGTCGGCATCGAGCGCGACGGCGGGAAACGCGCCGTCGGGGTCGTCCACCCAGAATCTGGCGCGGAAAGCCGCAGCCACGGTTGCCGCCCATTCCCGCCAGGGGGCGCCGTCCTCGCCGAACTCGTCGAGCAGGTCGGCACCGCCCATCGCCGCCGCATAGGCGTACCCCTGCACTTCGCACAGCGCCAGCGGGCCCCGAGCCAGTCGCCCGTCGCGCCACTGCACGGCGTCGGCACTGTCTTTCCAGCCTTGGTTCGACAGGCCGTGGCCCGTCTGGTCGAAGTACTCCAGCAAGCCGTCGCCGTCGCCGTCCCCGAAGTCCCGCATCCAGCAGAGCGCCGCCTCGAGGGCGGGCCGGAACTCGGTCAGGTCGGCGGGGTCGACTCCCGAGGCGCGAACGTCGACGAGCAACAGGATCCACAGCGCGGTCGCGTCGACGGTGCCGTAGTACGTCGGAGGGATGGAGACCCCCTCCTCGGGGATGATCACGCGCTCGCGGCGTAGTTCGTGCAGCATCTTGCCGGGATCCTGAGCGCTGGACAGATCGTGGTGCGCGCCCTGAAGGCGGGCGAGAACGCGAAGGGTGTCGATCGGGAGGCGACTCCCGAGCGGAAGAAGAAACCGGGCCGCCCAGATCGCGTCCCGGCCGAACAGCGTGAGATACCACGGTCCTCCCGCGGCGAGGAACTCCTCGCGGCCGCCCGCGGTGAGCCGGAGCGCATCGAGATCGTCGAGAGAGCGCGCGACCCAGCGCGCGAGTCGCGGATCCGCCCCACCGAGTTCCGGAGTGCGCCACGGGATGTCGGCTCCCGCCGCCCCGACGACGGCGCCGCGGTCGATGATGTGCAGGTCGAGCGAGAGTCGGGCGCGCCCGCGCGGCGGGACGGCGAGCCGCCAGAGGATCTGGATTCCCGTTCCGGTGCGGGTGATGAGGGCGCCGGGCGCTTCGAGCGTCACCTCGACGAGCCCGTCACCCCAGCGCGCAGAAGTCTCCTCCAGCTCCACGGCGGCCGGCCCCGAGGCCGGCACCCCGTTCTTGATGTGCTGGAGGTCGGTCAGGTCGGCGTCGACTTCGATGATGACGTCGACCTCGACCGGGAACGCCAGGCGGGTCATCAGCTCGAATTCGTGACGTACGGCGTCGGCGCCCGCGATCCGAGTGAGCGTTCCGCGCACGTCGGGGTCGGCGCCTTTCGCGTCGAGGGAACGGTGGGCGGTCATGAAGCGTACGCGCGAGGCCGAGTCGGTGAGAGTTCCGACGTGCTCTCCGGGCTGCCCGGCGACTGTGAGCCGGAAGCCGCTGACCACCCGCACGTCTGAGAACGCGATTCCGTCGATGGGTGCGTCGCCCATCGACCCGTCGGGCCGTGACCAGGCTTGGGTGGGCGCCCGCAAGACGACGACAGCGTCATGAAGGAACGGCTGAAGCGGTCGTGTGGCGAGAACCTGCGACCGCATCACGGATGAGCCTCCTGCGCTCGCCGAGGGACGCCCCAGCGGGGCTTGCACCATAACACCCCTTTTGCCGCTGATCAATGACGCATCGCGTCCGGGGCCGGGGCTAGCCGAGAAGCGCCGCGCCGACGAGCCAGCCAGCGGTCGCGGCCGCGAGGCCGAGCGCCAGGTTGGCCGCGACGTTCGCGGCGGCTGCGCGCCAGTGGCCCCGACCCGCGAGTTGCACGGTCTCGACGCTGAACGTGCTGAAGGTGGTGAGCCCGCCGGCGAAGCCGGTCACGACGATGAGCGCGAGATCGGTGTGGATCGCGACGCCTGCCAGGAGCGAGCCGACGACGTTCACGAGCAGCACGGGCCACGGCCACGACGTTTTCGCGCCGGCGCGACCGACGAGGTAGCGGATGACCGCCCCGAGGGAGCCTGCCACCACCACGGCGAGGCCGAGCAGCGGGGTCACTCGTCGGCTCCGATCGGTGGGGGCCTGTTTGCGGTGGGAGCGCCGAGGCGGATGCCGAGAGCGGCCGCCGCGATGCCGCCGACGACCGACGCGGCGACGTAGACGATCGCTGCCGTTCCCGCTCCCGCAGTCGTGAGTTCCACGGCCGAGACGGCGAGCGCCGAGAAGGTCGTGAACGAACCGAGCAGCCCGGGACCGATGCCCACGCGCAGCCACTCCGGCGAGATCGGCCACACTTCAGCGACGAGCGCCCCGAGCGCGAACGACCCCGCGAGGTTGATCAGAAACGTGCCGATCGGAAACGCGGCACCGCCGTGCGGCAACAGCAGGTCGACGGTGACCCGCAATCCCGTGCCCACGAGCCCTCCGACGAGAACGGCGAGCACGGTTTTCACACCCCACAGTCTGCCCGCCCTCGGCCCGTTCACTCGAACCGGCTCGCTTCACCGAGCGCGGACCTAAGATCGTGCGGGTGACGACGGTGCGACGACGATGGTGGCCATGGGCGGTCGCCATCCTGCTCGCCCTCGTCTTCACGGGCGTCGGATTCGTGATTGTGCCGATCCTCACCCACGTTCCCCAGGGCGACGCGAACCAGCAGACCCCCGACGAGGAGTGGCCCCTCGAGGCGACGGCGACGGGTGACGACGGGCGCGAGCGCCGCATCGAGATTGTGGCGGTCGAGCCGGGCGTGACCGTCGACACCTCGGCCCTCATGCCGGGCTACCGGTTCGTCGTGAGCGGCACCGGCTACGACCCGGCACGCGGGATCTATGTCGCGATCTGCGCCATCCCCGACGACCCGTCGCAGAAGCCCGGCCCGTGCCTTGGGGGGGTGCCCGCCCAGGACGCGGTCGAGGTCGCCGAGGGCACGATCCAGTTCGCCCCGAGCAACTGGATCAACGACGCGTGGGCCTGGCGGTTGTTCGGCGCGCGCTCCTACGACGACCGCGACAGTGGAACCTTCACCGCCTACCTCGAGGTGCCGCAGACCGCCGACGAACTGGTCGACTGCCGCGAGGTGGCCTGCGCGCTCTACACCCGGAACGATCACACCGCGGCGAGCGACCGAGTGCAGGATGTCTACATCCCGCTCGGTTTCGTCGGCTAACCGAGCCTCGCTCGCTGACGGCTGCTGTTCATCTCGGCGTCATCGGCTCTTGGTCTGCGCGCGACCGCGAATTGACGCGGCGTGACCAATCTCTACTCATCTAGACATCTCCCGAATGAGTAAGAGGAGCAAGCCATGAAGACCAAGTTCGTCGGCGCCGCATGTGCGCTGATCGTGACAGCCGGACTCGCCGGATGCGCGGGCAACGCCGAGGCGACAGATCGGCCGATCGTGCGGCTGGCAGTAACCGAAATGAAGGGCATGGAGCAGTTGCAGCGCGAGTTCGCCGCCTTCGAGGCCGAACTCGAGGAGCGCGCAGACGTCGAGATCGAGCTGTACCCGGTTTCGGATCGCGCCGCCGCTGCAGTCGCCCTGGTGTCGGACCAGGTGGATCTGGTCTTCACCGGTCCCGCCGAGTACGTCGTGATGGCGGCGCGGGCCGAGGTCGTGCCGGTCGTCGGCATCCGTCGTCCCGGCTACAGCTCCTGCATTTGGACCACGAGCGACAGCGGCATCACCGACCTGGCCGATCTGGTCGGCACCACGGTCGCGATGGAAGACATCGGCTCCACGAGTGCCCACCTCGGGCCGTCGCAGATCCTCGCCGACGCCGGCATCGATCCGCTCGAAGACCTCGAGGTGGTCTTCGTCGGCGGCGCCATGCAGGAAGCGCTGAAGCGCGGCGACCTCGCCGCGGTCGGTGCGGGCTGCCATGACTACGAGGAGTTCCTCGGCGCCGGCGACGCGGCCGACTTCGTGTTGCTCGAGCACGGCCCCCAACTGCCCGACGACGTGATTCTGGCTCGAGCGGGTTTCGACAGCGACCTCGTTGAGCGGATCCGCGCAGCCTTCGAAGACGGCTGGGACGAACTCCGCGAGGCGATGGTGGCCGGCGAAGAGAACGAGAAGTTCGCCGAGGCCACGCTCGTCCCCGCACCTGACGATGCGGACTACGACGTCGTGCGCTCGATGTACGTGACGGTCGGGGTCGACGACTTCGCCGAGTTCATCGGCGAGTGACGTGGGAGCGTCGATCGATGTCGCAGACCTCCGGGTCTCGTTCCGCGGGGGGAAGCCGGTTCTGCACGGCGTGGACCTGACGGTCCTGCCGGGCGAAGTGGTGGCCCTCGTCGGATCGAACGGCGCCGGCAAGTCGACGCTCCTCCGCTCCCTCATCGGCCTCGTTCCCGCTCGCGGGAGCATCGTGATCGACGGGCTGGAGGTGACGACCGCGCGGCATCGCCGGCTCCGTCACCTCCGGCGCGGCACGGGATTCGTCTCGCAGCGCTTCGGCCTGGCCGACACGATGACCGTCTTCTCCAACGTGATGCACGGGCAGCTCGGCCGCGGTGGCGTGCGGCGCTGGTGGAGCGCGATCGCTCGCGCCAGCGACCGCGCCCGGGCGGTCGAGTGCCTCGACCGGGTCGGGTTGGCCGACCGGGCTGCGGACCGCGTCGATCAGCTCAGCGGAGGCCAGCGGCAACGAGTCGCGATCGCCCGGATGCTGATGCAGGAGCCCACTCTGCTGCTCGCCGACGAACCGGTCGCGAGTCTCGATCCGGTCGCCGGGGAGGCGATCATGACACTCATCCGCGAGGTCGCCCGAGAACGCGGGATGACGGCGGTCATCACGATGCACCATCTCGATCTGGCGCGGCGCCACACCGACCGAATCGTCGCGCTGCGGAAGGGGCGGGTCGCCCTGGACATGGCGACGGAGACGTTCGACTCGGTGCGGGCCGCCGAGGTCTACGCGGAGACAGTCGCATGAGCGACCTGCGATCGGGCCTGCGGGAGCGCCACGCGGCACCCGCCCGTCTGCGGCGACCGAGCCTTGCGGGCTTCCTCGTCACGCTGGGTGCCGCCGCTCTCGTCGTGCACGCGGTCAGCGCCGGAGCGATCGTCGCACCAGGGACTCTCCTGGACGGGATCGGCCGCACCGGCGAGTTCGCCACCAAGGCCTTTCCGCCCGACCTCGATCGCATCGGCGCGATCTCGTTGGCGATGCTCGAAACGTTCGAGATCGCCCTGCTCGGCACAGCGCTCGGCGTGATCCTCAGCATCCCGCTCGCGGTCCTCGCCGCGCGGAATACCGCCCCACACGCCATCGTCTACGGGGTCACCCGCGGCCTCATCGCGTTCCTCCGGTCGGTGCCCGATCTGGTCTGGGGACTCATCTTCGTCGTGACCGTCGGCCTCGGACCGGAAGCCGGAGTTCTCGCGATCGCCGTCGACACCGCCGGATTCTGCGCGCACTTCTTCGCCGACCGGATTGAGGATGTCGATCCCGACCTTGTCGAGTCGCTCACCGCGACGGGTGCGAGCCGCGCGGGGATCCTCGCCAGCGCAGTCATCCCCTCGCTCGCACCGGCGTTCACCGGGATCTCGATGTTCGCGCTCGAGATGGCAACCCGGTCGTCGGTCGTGCTCGGTGTCGTGGGCGCGGGTGGGATCGGCGTCGAACTCACCACGTCGATGCAACTGCTTCGTTACAGCGAAGCCCTCACCATCATCCTGTTCATCTTCGTCGTCGTGCTCGGCGTCGAACGCCTGGCCGCGACCATCCGGAAAAAGCTCGGAGTGCAGGGAACGGTGGCGTTCTGATGGCTCAGATCGCTCGGCGGTCGGGTGTCACCCGCTACCGCGAGGTCGGTCGCGCCATCCACGACCGCATCGACCAGGGTCAGTTTCCTCCGGGAGCCAAGCTGCCGTCCGAGAACGACCTCGCGCAGGCCTACGGAGTCAATCGGCTCACCGTCAGGCGCGCCCTCTTCGAGCTCGCCCGGCGGAACGTCATCCGCACCGAGCACGGGGTCGGCAGTTTTGTCCGTGAGCCGTCGGTGTTACACCGGGTCGACGACGGCCACGCGGGATTCGCCGAGAGCATGGCCACGCGCGGACTCACCGTCACCCACGAGCCGATCTCGATCACGGCCCTCACCCGCAACGAGCTCGGTGACGAAGTGCGGCCGCGCCTTCCCCACTCCTGGCCGAGCGACCTGGTGCGGTTCACCTTCCGCCGACTGCTGGAGGGCACTCCCTGGTCGGTGTCCACCGTCCTGATGCCCGCCGAAATCGCGCCCCTCCACTGGGACTGCTCCGACAGCCTCACCGCGGTTCTCGCCGACCGCGGCATCCACGTTGTGCGGGCGGAGCGCGGGTTCGCGGCAGAGGCCGCCGACGAAGACGACGCTCACTGGCTCGACGTCGACCCGGGAACACCCGTGCTCGTCATCACCGGTCTCAACGCCGACAACCGAGGCGACCCGGTGATGTTCCTGCAGCACCGCACGCGGGCCGACCGCGCCGAATACGTCACCCGACTGACCCATCCGTTTCACGAAAGGTACTGACACCGGAATGCCGAAAAGACAGCGCGCCATTGTCGCAATGATCGATGGCCTGGACCCCGCGTATGCGACGGCAGCCGAGATGCCGGAACTCACCCGCCTCGGGGCGGCAGGCACGTCGACCATCGTCGACGCGATCGCGCCGACGGTCACCAACGCCAACAACGCCGGCATCAGTTGCGCCTCCTGGCCCTCCGAGCACGGCATCACCGGCAACTACTACTACGACCCGGCGACCGGGGAGGAGGACTACATGGAGAGCGCCCAGCTTCTCCTGCGTCCGACCCTGATGACCCAAGTCGCCGATGCCGGCGGCAAGGCAGCGCTTCTGACCGCCAAGAAGAAGACGGTGAGCCTGCTCGGAACGAAGACGACGCTCGCGGTCGCGGCCGAGGAGCCGCCCGCCGACTTCGTCGAACGGTACGGGGAGGCGCCCAGCATCTACTCGCCCGGCATCAACCACTGGCTCTGGACGGTGGCCATCGACGTGCTCAGGACTCAGCCCGACATCGACCTGCTCTACGTGCACACCACCGACTTCCCGATGCACGCCTGGGCGCCCGGCGCGGCCGAGTCGAACGATCACCTGACCGAGCTGGATGCCCTCATCGGCGAGGCCGTGAACGCCGCGCCCGACGCGGCGTTCTTCGCCACGGCAGACCACGGGATGAACTCGAAGAACCTGGTGTACGACCTCAATCAGGTCCTGGCCAATCGGCAAGCGCCGGTCCTCCGCGCCCTCTCCGCCGAGAAGGACAAATACGTGCGCCACCACCGCACGTTCGGGGGCACCGCGTGGGTCTGGCTCAACGATCCCGCCGACGAGGGCGCGGTCACCGCGGTTCTCGAGACCATTCCGGGCATCGAACGGGTGCTCACGCGCAGCGACGCTGCCGCGGCCTTCCATCTGCATCCCGACCGGATCGGCGACCTGGTCGTTCTCGGTGACCCGGATACGGTGTTCGGCGACCTGCCCCCTGGCGAGGAATCGGAGCAGTTGCCCGCCGAGTACCGGTCGCACGGCAGTCTCCACGAAGTGCGGGTGCCGCTCTTCGCACACAACAACGAGTCGCTTCCGTACCTCACGCCTCCGCGACACAACAAGGACCTGCTGACGCCCCTGCTCAACGGGTGGCTCGATTAGGCACTCAGCCGCGCAACTGCTGAACGAGCCGCCGCCGCAGGTCGCTCAACCCGTCGGTGAGGGCCTTCACGGCTTCCTCGGAGAGGATCCCCGACGCGGCGGCTGAGCGCAGCTCGTCGCGCACGTCGCCGCGGAACTCGGTGACGGCGGCTTCGGCTTCGTGCAGCCGAAGCCGAGAGGCGACGCGCGGGTCGCTGGTCGCGTTGCGGCTTGCTTCGCGCGCGACGCCTACGGCCTCCGACCTCGCTTCGCGGGCCGCTGCGGCGAGGTCGGCCCGCAGGGTGCGCATGGCGTCGTTGACGGAGGTCCGCACTTCGTCGGCGAGGCGACGCACCGAGTCGGTGAACTCCGTCTCGATGCCGTCGAGTTCCGGCTCGCGGGCGACGAGTTCGGCGCGCCCGGCGTCGGTGATCGCGTACACGGTCTTGCGACCGTCGGCCTCCTTGGTGACGAGGCCCTCTTCTTCGAGCTTGCCGAGGCGCGGGTAGATCGTGCCCGCGCTCGGCGAGTACGTGCCGCCCGACTGGTCGGAGAGCGCCTGGATGATCTCGTACCCGTGCATCGGGCGGTCGACGAGCAACCTGAGGAGGTACAGGCGCAAGTGTCCGTGGGCGAAGACCGGAGGGCTCACGATGTCGGGGTCTCGGCGGGCGAGTCCGCGGGAGCGTCGGCCTTCGCGACGTGCAGCACGCTGATGTCGCCGCTCACGGTGTTCGCCCGGAAATCGGTCCACCGACCTTCGAGCACGCCGGTCTTGCCGGTGAACTTGCCGCGCACCCGCAGGGCCGCGTCATCGAGCTGCAGCCGGCCGCTCACGGTGTTGATCGCATACGAGGTCGCGACGTCGGCTTCGAGTCGCACGGTGACTCTGCCGGTCACCGAGTTGACCTTCACCGAGTCGGGGGTGCCTGCGAGGTCGAGGAAGACGTCGCCGCTCACTCCGTCGCCCGAGAACGACAGCACGGGGCCGGTGACGGTGATGTCGCCGCTCACGGTGTGCGCCACGATCCGGCCGTCGTGGTTGCGGGCGATCAGTTCGCCACTCACCGAGTTGAGCTGCAGAGCTCCGACGTTGCCGTCGGTCGAGAGGTCGCCGCTCACGGTGCTGAGGTCGGCATCCTCTCGGAGGCCGCTCACGAGCGCGGTCGCGCTGACGACACCGAGCTTGAGGGCGATGTCGCGGGGCACGAGGATGCTCACGTCGGCCCGTGCGGCGCCGGGGCTGAAGTTGCGGAAGACGTCGAGCCAGTTCTCCCAGGAGAGCTGCGCGTGGTCGATCTCGAGCGTCTCGCCGTTGGCGGTGATGCGCAGGTCCTTGCCGCTCACACTGTGAACTTCGATGCGCACGACCGGCTCGTCGTGCGCGATGACGTCGACGTGACCGGCGACGAGACCGACCTTGAGCTTGCGGATGCCGTCGACCTCGATCGTCTTCGGTCCGTCGAGGAGCCATTTCTGCTGGGACATCGCCCCGCCCTTTCTCGCGATATATCGCGTGTCGAGAAGTCACGATATATCGCGAGTCTCACTTCCGCAAGCATCCGCCGCCTTGCACCGCCTCCCCCCGGGTGCGGGTTGCCATTTGCAGGAAAGAAGGCGGTGGGAAGCCCCAGCTGCACGGATCCCCGGCCCGACGGCATCCACTGTTCCTGCAAACGGGAAGGCCACCCCGAGTTGACATTGACGCTGCGTCAAGTTCTACGGTCGAAGTCCGACGCTGGTGGCGCGGACTCGGCGCCGACGAGAAAGGCGGCCTTCTTCGAGGCGGCGTCGCGGCTCGGCGAGATGTACGTCGCCGACCCGCGGTTCGCGAAGAACTACGGCGGCGAGCCGGGGCGACCTTCGTGCGCGACGCGATGCGCGTCTATGCCGAGCGGAACCTCTAGTTCTGCGTCGGAATGCGACCGTAGCCATCGGTGGCGACGGCGACGATCGTCGCCACCGTGGCCCACGCAGCAAGCGCGAGCACGGCGATCATCACGGCAATCATGCGGATACCTCCTTCACAGGGATCGGTGCGGCCGGCCGATCGCGGAGCCGCAGCAGCGGGAGCGTGACGTTGACCATCGGTCCGATGAGCAGTGCGAACGCGAGAGTGCCGATGCCAAGTTGGCCGCCGAGCACGAAGCCGACGCCGAGCACGGTCACCTCGATGCCGGTGCGCACGACCCAGATCGGCCATCCGGTGCGGGTGTGCAGCCCGGTCATCAATCCGTCGCGCGGGCCGGGTCCGAGGCGGGCGCCGAGGTACATCCCGGTCGCGAGCGCAAGGAGCGTGAGCCCCCCGGCGAAGACGACGGCCTGCTGCCACGGCACCGTCTGCTGCGGCACGAGCCACAGGCCGAGTTCGGCGCTCGGCCCGATCAGCAGGACGTTGAGCACGGTGCCGACGCCGGGCTTCTGGCGCAGCGGGATCCAGAGCAGCAACACGAGCGCTCCGACGACGTTGACGACGAGGCCGAACGGGATGCCGGTTTGCCGGGTGATCCCCTGGGCGAACACGTCCCACGGCGGAACTCCGATGCCGGCGCGCACGAGGAGCGCGATCGCGATGCCGTAGGCGACGAGGCCGACGACCAACTGGACCCCACGACGAATCCACCAGCGGGCGGATGAGGGGGCCAGTGCGAGCATGGAGCCAGCCAACTGTCTAATTGGCATCGGGGCAAGGTGCCAATCCTGCTACTGTGGCTGGATGGCATCCCTCTCGGCCCGCGCGCTGGCCGCGCTCATCGTCGGATGGCGCGACCTCACCAACGGTCCCGCCTACGCCGCGCTGGCCGACCGCGTGCGGCTGCTCATCCTCGACGGCCGCGTCGCGCTCGGCACCCGGCTCCCTGCCGAACGCGAACTCGCGGCCCAGCTCGGCTTGAGCCGCACGACGGTGTCGGCTGCCTACGCCGACCTCCGCGAGAGCGGGTATCTCGACAGCGTCCGCGGCTCCGGCAGCGTCGCGCGCCTCCCCTCC
>CAZCEE010000029.1:0-14979 GCA_964497165.1 uncultured Schumannella sp.
CTTGGCGCGGATGATTGGGTCAAGCGCGCCGAACGGCTCGTCCATGAGCAGGATCGACGGGTTGACCGCATAGGCGCGGGCGATCGCGCAGCGCTGCTTCATGCCGCCCGAGAGCATCTTCGGCAGCGCGTCGGCGAACTGCTCGAGGCCCACCATGCGGATGAAGTAGTCGGCTCGTTCGCGACGTTCGGCTCGCGAGACGCGGGCGGTCTTCAACCCGAACTCGACGTTCTGTCGCACGGTGAGCCAGGGGAAGAGCGCGTACTGCTGGAAGATGACACCGCGCTCGGGGCCGGGCTCGGTGACGACGACGCCGTCGACGAGCGCCTTGCCCACGGTCGGGGTCTCGAGTCCGCCGAGGATATTGAGCAGCGTGCTCTTGCCGCAGCCGGATGGCCCGACGAGGGTGACGAACTCGTTCTCGGCGATGTCGAGCGAGACCCGGTCGAGCGCGACGAATTCCTCGGTCTTGAGCGGGAACACCTTGCTGACCTCGCGAACCGAGATCTTGGCGGTAGTCGTTGCGGTCATCAGCGGCGCTCCTGCCATCCCGTGAGTTTCGATTCGGCAAGCAACAGCAGCCGGTCCATGACCAGTCCGAAGATGCCGATGAGCACGATCCCGACGAAGATCGTCGCGAGGTCGTAGTAGAGCTGGGCCTCTTGCATCCGGCGGCCGAGGCCACGTTGCGCGGCGAGCAGTTCGGCGGCGACCAGGGTGCCCCACGCCGACCCGAGCCCGACGCGCATGCCGACGAGGATGAAGGGCGAGGATGCCGGCACGACGACGCGCAGGAAGATCCCGCCATCCTTCGAGCCGAGCACTCGAGCGGCGTTGATGAGCGTGCGGTCGACGCTCACGACGCCCTGGTAGGTCGCGATGACGCACGCCAGGAACGCGGCGAGGAAGATGACGAAGATCTTCGGCACCTCGCCGATGCCGAGCAGCACGAGCACGAGCGGCAGCAACGCGAGCGGCGGAATGGTGCGGAAGAACTGCACCCACGGCTCGAGCAGTCCTCGAGCGATCGTGTACCACCCCATCAGGAACCCGACCGGAATGGCGAGCGCCGAGCCGAGCAGGAAGCCCGTGAAGATGCGGCTCAGGCTCGCGAAGATGTCTTCCTGCAGGATGCCGTTGTTCCACAACTGGATGCCCTTGCGCACCACTTCGTCGGGTGTCGGCAGCTGGAATCCGTTGAGGGCGAGCAGCCACCAGATGCCGATGCCGCCGACGAGCGAGATCGCGTTGAGCACGAGCAGCAGGGTGCGGGTGGAACTGCGGGCCGCGCGGCGCGACGTGGGCGCGGCGGTCGAATCGATGACGGTCATGATGCGTTCCTCCCCGAGGGGGTTGTCGGTGCCGGGTCGGGGTACCCGGCGAGGAGCGGAGATTGGTGGAAGAGTGCCGTGATCGCGCCGAGCGCTCCCGCGTCGGCGTCGAGCACGGCGGCCCGCACGAGCGGAGCCGTCTCCGAATGCGGCGCGTGTTCGAATCGCACGACGGCAGCGACCTGGTTGATGAGCGCCGGCGCCAGCCTCACGAGGTCGCCGGCGATGACGATCTCGCTCGGGTCCAGCGCCATCGCCGCGGCGCTCGCGATGCGGCCGACCGCCGTCCCGGCGTCTCGGATCACGTCGGCTGCGACCGGATGGGACCGCTCGATCGCGGCGCCGAGCTCGTCGAGCGTCGACACCGGGAGGCCGCGGGCGGAGCACTCGGCGAGGATCGCGGGCACCGACGCGATCGTCTCGAGACAGCCGTCCTTGCCACAGCGACACACGGCACCTTTCGGGACGGCTCGCGCGTGGCCGAGTTCGCCGGCGAATCCGGACGACCCGGTCACCAACCGGCCCCCGACGACGAGTCCGCCGCCCACGCCGTCCGCGAGGCGGATGTAGAGCAGGTCTTGGGCACCTCTGCCGCCGGCCGCGACCGCCTCGGCGAGCGCGGCGAATCTCATGTTGTTGTCCACCGTCGCCGGAGCGTGGAAGCGGTCGACGAAGAACGGGACGACCTCGGGCACCGACGACTGGGGTTGCTCGGTCGACTCGGCGAGTACCGTCACCCGCGAGAACGGTCCCGGGACGCCGATCCCGATGCCCTGAAGCGCACCGAAGTGCAGACCGCGGTCGGCGGCGACACGGTCGATCAGGTCGGCCGCAATCGTGCGCCGCACCGACCAGTCGGCCGAATCGTCGTAGTGCGCGACCCCGTCGGCGATGATCTCGTGGGCGGCATCGGCCACCGCGACGTGCACCCGACGGTGCCCGAAGTCGATGCCGAGGTACTGGCCGGATGCGGGGTCGAGCGCGAGGCGTTCGGCCGGACGTCCACTGCCGGATCGGGCTGCGGCATCCGTGTCGACGACCACGATCGCGCCGCGGTCGCGCAGGCTGCTGGTGATCTCGGAGAGCGTCGATCTCGAGAGTCCGACGACCCGGGCGAGTGCCCCGCGGCTGAGCGCACCGTGCTGGCGAAGGGCATGAAGAACCCGCTCTTCGTGGGTACGTCGCACGAGCGCATGCACTCCGGTGGGCTTGGGCACCCGGTCACCGTAAGACGAGGGGAATTTTTCCGTCAACATCCCGACAGAATAAACCCGGAAATCTTCCGGAGCCCCGCAGAACGTTCTCCCTCGCTCCTATCTCGCGCGACAGTGGCGCACCCTCGAACGCATCTGGGATGACGCCGCCGCGCGATAGCATTCAGCCGACTCACCGTCGAGTCCCAACCTGAGGAGCCGCCATGACCGTTCCCGCCATCAACTACATCGCCGTCGTACTCGCCACCCTGTCGAGCATGATCGTCGGCTCCATCTGGTACACGCCGAAAGTCTTCGGCAACTACTGGATGAAGAAGTCGGGGGTCACCCCGTCGGGCAACAGCAAGGATGCCATCCGCCCGATCGTCGTCACCCTGATCGTGAGCTTCATCACCGCGTGGGTGCTCGCCGGCGCCATCTGGATCTCGTTCGAGTTCTACGGCGGCTCGTTCCTGGTGAACGCGCTGCTCACCGCGGCGATCCTGTGGGCCGGTTTCACCGCCGCGCGCTTCATCACCCACGACCAGTTCGACGGCCGCCCGCGGGGCCTCACCCTGCTCAACTCGGCACACGAACTCGTCACGGTGCTCGTGATGGCGCTCATCATCGGAGTCTGGCCGCCCGCCGTCTGAGGTCAGGCGTCGACGTCGCGGGCGAGCCGAAAGCCGATGTGCGTCGTCGCGGAATCCTCGGTCTGTTCCTTCAGCGCGATCTGCAACCGCCGCCGAGATCGAATCCGCGTTTGCCCGGGAGCAACGCCGAGCAGAAGCTCAATTGCGCGTCGTGGATGACTCCCGCCACGGCTCCGGCGACCGTGATCGGGTGAAAGAGATCCGGTCCTCGGAAACTCGGTCCCGGGTGCCGCTGTTGACCCGACGTCCGAGTGCCCCGAGGGCGCCGTCCAGTTCGATGAGCTTGCCGTCCGCGACCAGGCCGACGTTCAGCATGGCCGCCACCCGAATCGAATCGCGGACCAGTTCACGCTCCACAATCGTGTCCAGAAGCCCGGCGGCGATTCGCTCTACGGCGACGTGCGCGGCTGGTTCCTCGAGGATGAGCGCCACCGGGGTGTCGATCGACCAACCGCGGCCGCGGTCGAGCGTCGACGCCCACTCGCGGTGGGCCTCCTCAGCGAAGCCCAGCGGCTCGTTGACCTCGAAGTAGTGCGTGAGTCCATCACGCTCGAGATAGAGCTCAGATGGTAGGAACTCGTCGCCGAGACGACCGAGCCATGCGTCGAGTTCGCGATCGAGACGATCGCGAACCTCCGCGAGAACCGGGTCATCGACGAGATTGCGGCGCTGGAAGGGGTCGGCCCGGTTGTCGTAGAGCAGCCATGGCCCTCGGAGTGAGCGCACGTACGTGTAGCGGGTGTCGCGAACCCCGCGATACTCGGCGATGCCGTACCAGCGGAGTGTCGAGAACGAGGCCGGTACGTTGAGAAAGGCCGTTTCTGGCCCCGGGTCGTCGACCGAGAAGTCCGAGCCCTGCAACCCGTCGGGAACCGGCACACCGGCGTAGCCGAGGATCGTCGGCATGAGGTCAGGCGAGTTGATCGTCGACATGCGGCGGACAGGAGCGGTCCCTGGGGCGCGAACGAGGAGCGGCACGCGGATGGACTCCTCCCATGGGACGAGCTTGTACTCGAGTCCCTGCGACCACATCATGTCGCCGTGGTCGGCGGTGAAGACCAGGATCGTCTCATCGGCTAGCCCCCCGGCTTCGAGACCCGCGAGCAGGCGCGCAACGCACTCGTCGATCGCCGCCATGTGCGCGTAGTAGCCCCGCAGGTCGCGTATGGCTTCGGCGCGAAGGTCCTCGGGCACGTTGTCGCGCAGCACGATCTCCCGGGAGCGGTACATCTCCCGGTACGTCTCGGGTGCGGATTCCAGCGGGAAGTGGGGCGGGCCGTAGGACAGCATGAGGAAGAACGGAGCGTCTCGATCCGACTTCATCATGAAGTCGACGGCAGCGTCGGTCTGCGCGAACGCGTCGTACCCGCCCCAGACACGCGGGGTCGGATCGTCGCCGGCGTAGTAGACCGAATGGTTGTAGTCGTGCGTGCACTCTGCCGCCTCCCAGTGCCGGAAGCCGTGGCGTGCCTCGGGCGGAACGAAGGCGTTCCGCCGACCGAACCAGCCGTCCGGGCTGCCGTAGAGGTGCCATTTGCCGATGTAGCCGGTGTCGTAGCCCGCGCCGGCGAACGCCTCGGCGATGGTCGGCCCGGTCGGCACGAGTTCGACGTCGTTGACGAAGACGCCGTGGTCGAGCGGGTACTGCCCGGTCAGGAAACTCGCGCGCGACGGACAACACACCGGATGCCCCGCCACCGCCTCCGCAAAGTCGACCGACTCGGCCGCGAGGGCGTCGATGGCGGGCGTGTGCGCATTCGGGTCACCGGCATAGCCGAAAGCCTGGGCTCGCCACTCGTCGACCACGACGAACAGGACATTCGGCGCGCGCGCGTTCACTCGGCACCCAGGTCGTTCAGCATGCCCCAGCGACGCACGGTGCGGTGCTCGATAGAACTCAGGATGCGGTCCATGACCAGCCAGAGAAGACCGATCACCGGGATCACCGCGATCACGACATCGCCGCGGAAGTCGCGAGCGCCTGAGAGGCTCAGGAAGCCGAGACCGGAGCTCGCCACAATCAGCTCCGCGCCGATGAGTGCACGCCATCCGAAGGCGAGGCCCGACTTCGTGCCGGAGAGCACCGAAACGAGCGCGCCGGGGATCGAAACCTCCCAGAGGAGCTGGCCTCTAGTCGCTCCGAGCACTCGACCGGCCGCATAGAGCTGTCTCGGAATGCGTTGGAGCCCGAGCAGCGTGTTGTACAGCACGATGAAGAACACCGCGTTGGCGACGACGAAGATGACGGGTCCCGAGCCGAGGCCGAACCACAGCACTGCGAGCGGAATCCACGCGATGCCCGCGATCGCCTGGAAGAAGACGACGAGCGGTTCGAGGTAGCGCATCACCGCGCGGTTCGAGGCCATGAGCAGCCCGACCGCGATGCCGCCGAACGTGCCGATGACGAATGCGATGCCGAGGCGACCGAGGCTATCCAGGATGGCGGCGGGCAGCACGCCGCTCACCGTCATTCGAATGAGGGCGTCCCCGACGCTCACCGGAGTCGGCGCCTTGTACTCGGGCACACCGAAGAGCGGGGGCAGGATCGCCCAGCCGGCGAAAAGGACGATGACGGGGATGATCCAGAGGAACGCGCGGGGTCGGAGTCGGCGCCGCAGGCGGAAGCTCAGCGACCCGGTGGATGCGAGGGCGGTCATGATTCGCGGGTCACCATCCCCCAGCGCTCGACGGTGGCGCGCTCGACGGGTCGGAAGTAGCAGAGGTCGATGACGAGCCAGATGATGCCGATCACGATCATCCCGACGATGATGCGTGAGGTGAGCAGCGCGTTGCGACTGTCAAAGATGAAGAAGCCGAGGCCGGACTGCGCAGCGAGAATCTCTGCAGCGACGAGGGCGCGCCAGCCGTAGCCGGCACCGAGTCGGAGACCGGTGATGATGCCCGGAAGAGCGCCCGGGAGAAGCACCTCGCGGCTCAGGCCCCAGCGGTTGGCTCCGAGGGTCCTGGCAGCGGCGATCATGGTTCGTGGAACCGTCCGCAGCCCGAGGATCGTGTTGTACAGCACCGGGAAGAATACGACGTAGCCGATACAGGTCGCAATCGTCGCGGTGCTGTACCCGAACCAGATCACGAACAAGGGCAGCCACGCGATCTCGACGACCGCGTGGAAAAAGTTGATGATCGGGAAGAGCATGTCCGTGAGCGTGCGGCTCAGTGAGAGCAGGAGCGCGACCGCGACCGCGAGGACGAACCCGATCGTCACCCCGAGCAGCCACCGGGCGAGGCTCTCCTGAACGTACTGCAGGATCAGGCCACGATGGATGGTTTCCACGGCGGCGGACCAGACGGCACCGGGCGTCGGGAAGAAGATTTCTGGAACCTGGCTCGCAGCTGCCGCTAGCCACCAGACGAGCAGGAGACCCCCGAACGAGATGACGGCGGTGCGCACGCCGCGCAGCGCTTTCGCGGCCGAGCGGCGCGCCGTCGGCGCAGGAGCGACGACCACCGTCACAGTTCGGCCTTCGACTTGATCGCGGCGAGAACGCGCGCGGCGAGCGCCGCGTCCTCGGGCGTGGGGATCTCTGCCGTGCGCTTGTCGCGCGGGGTGTCGATCGGGATCACCTCGCGCACCTTGCCGGGGTGGCTGGAGAGCACGACGACGCGATTGCCGAGGAACACGGCCTCCTCGACCGAATGGGTGATGAAGATCACCGTCTTGCGGGTCTCCGCCCAGATTCGGACGATTTCCTCCTGAAGCGTCGACCGGGTCTGCGCGTCGACGGCAGCGAAGGGCTCGTCCATGAGGATGACCTGCGGGTCGGCCGCGATGGTGCGGGCGACCGCGGCGCGCTGACGCATCCCGCCGGAGAGCTCGTGCGGGTAGCTGTCCTCGAACCCGTCGAGGCCGACCATCCTGATGTTGCGGAGGGCGATCTCGCGTCGTTCCACGCGACCGATGCCGGCGAGCTTTGGTCCGAGCGCGATGTTGCCCAGCACCGTCTTCCACGGGAGCATCGCGTAGTCCTGGAAGACAACGCCCCGGTCACGACCCGGACCTGTGACCTTGCGACCGTCGACGAGGATCTCGCCCTCGGTCGGGGCCAGGAGTCCCGCGATGAGCTGAAGCAGGGTGGACTTTCCCGAGCCCGAGGCTCCGACGATGCAGAGGAACTCGCCAGCTTCGGCCGCGAACGAAACGTGGTCGAGCGCGTGGACCGAACGGCCGGAGTTCGCGTCGACGTAGTTGTGGGAGACGTCGTTGACCGTGATAGAGCCGGCGGCGGGGGTCGAGACGGACATGGCGACCTTCCGAGAGCGGGGGTTGGACATGATTCAGCGGACGATTGTGATTGAGCGCACCCAGAATTGGGCAGCGATTGCTTCGATCCCTGCCGTTGTCGCGCCGAAGAGCATGGCGCTTTCGCCTTGGATGCTGACGGCGTTGGCGTACTTCTGGAGGAATGCAAGGTTGAATTTCTCGGGTCCGAAGCCCAGGTGGACTTCGACGTTCACTGGTCCAGTCGCCGCTGCGGCGAGCACCCCGTCGCCGATCACCAGGGATCGGTGGACAGTTTGTCCGACGAACAGGGTCGCCACGAGCAGGGCGATCACAATCGTCGTGATGAAAGGGACGCCTAGCGGCGACCGGACCAGTTTCTGCACGACTACCTCAGGAGATCCTCATCGGCGACCTCGGGGAGGTCGGAGAACAGCTCTGGATGCTCGGTGATGACCCGGTACAGCGGGCCCGCGGCGATCATCGTCGTCGGATCGAATCCGGCTTCGAGCTGGTCCGTGGCTACGAGGAACGGAATGGTGGTGTCAGTCCATCCGGCGATCACGTTGACCGAGAGACGCATGTCGTAGTTCGAGTGCTTGAGCGCCTCCTGCGCCACTTCCTCGTCGAGCCCCGTGATCCAGTGGGTCGCGATGACGGCGGCGTCATCGCGGTTCGCGCGGAGCCACTGCTCGGCCTCGGCGATAGCCGTCAGGAAGCGCACGGTGACCTCCTCGCGGTCGTTCACCGTCTCTTCCATGGCGATGATGGGCCCCGGATCGTACCAGTCGGTCGAATCACCGTTGACGACGACGGTCGCGCCCGGGAGTTCGATCGGCGCACGCGACGGGAACGGCTGGAACAGGCAGACCGCGTCGACATCGCCCTGTTGCAGGGCGACGAGCGCGTCGGCGGGAGCGACATTGACGATGTTCACGTCCTCCGGGGTCAGGCCGGCTGACGCGAGGATGCCGTAGAGGTAGGGCACGCCGCCGGAGCCGAGCGGCACGCCGATGGTGCGTCCGCGCAACGCCTCGATATCGCCCTCGCCGATGCCCGTGTCGGGACCGGCGACGATGCCCTGGAACGGGCTGTAGGCCGTCGCCGTGGCGTCGCCGTGGTCGATCGCGATGACCTTGAGCGGCACGCCGGCGGCGGCCGTCTTGATCGTGGGCACGCCGCCGATGACGCCGAAGTCAGCGTCGCCCGAGGTCACCGAGTTGGCGATCTCGACCCCGGTCGGGAGCGCGACGATCTTCGCGCTCAGCCCGTACTCCGCGAAGAGCCCCTGCTCGACCGCGATGTAGACAGGCGTGTGCTCGATCGCTGCGTTCGAGACCGCCACGGTGATGTTCTCCGTGGGGAACTCGTCGGTCGTCGACGGCTCGGGCGTGGGGGATGCGCACGCCGCTACGGCGGCGAGGACTGCGGCGGCCGTGCTGAAGCCAGCCAGCGCGCGGATGCGGGAGCGAACTCCCGGATGACGAGCGGTCATTTCTTCCTCTCCATTGAGTATGACGGCGGTCGCCGTCGAGTGTGACTGCAAGGACGGTGATGGAACGATTCACCAGTCTGATGGTCGCATATGCGGAGAAAGCTAGTCAAGTTCTGCGCGATTGAAGATGTATCGTGTAACCAGGTGGCAAAAAGGGGACGGTACAGATGGTGAAGCGGCAGGCAAACGTCAAAGATGTCGCAGCGGCGGCGAACGTGTCGCCGGCCACCGTGTCGAATGTCCTCAACGGACGCGGTCGCGTTTCGGCGGAGACTGCGGCCCGCGTCCACGCGGCCATCCGTGAACTGCAGTACGTGCGCAACGACGCCGCCCGCCAGCTCCGGGTGGGCAGCAGTCGCAGCATCGGACTCGCCGTGATCGACCTGTCGAATCCGTACTTCGTGGATCTCGCGCGCGGTGCGGACCGGCGGGCCCGTCAGGACGGGCTTCAGGTTGTCATTGGCAACAGTGACCGCGACGAGCGGCTGCAGGACTCGTACATCTCGCTGTTCGCGGAACAACGGATGCGCGGCGTCCTCGTCTCGCCGATCGGCGACGTCCCCGCCGAGCTGACCCGGATCCGGGAGCACGGAACCCGCGCGGTGCTCGTCGACCGCGACACTACCGATCCGGGCTTTCCGAGCGTGAGTGTGGACGACATTGCCGGCGGCTACCTCGCGGTTCGTCACCTGCTGGACCTCGGCCGTCGCCGGATCGCGTTCATTGGCTCGCCCGCCACCACCAAACAGGCCGCGGATCGGCTCGAGGGAGCGCGCGCGGCCGTTGGCGAAGTTCCGAGCGCGGTTCTCACCGTCGTGCAAACCGAAGACGTGAGCATCGTCGGAGGGCGAGCCGCGGGCGTGGGACTGCGTGAGATCGCAGAGCTCGACGGCATCTTCACCGCGAACGACCTCCTCGCCGTCGGAGTGCTCCAGTCCCTCGCGAACCACCGACAGGTTCCGGAGGACATCGCGGTCATCGGCTACGACGACATCGAACTCACCGTGACGGTCCAGGTGCCGCTCTCGTCGATCCGACAGCCAACAGAGCTCCTCGGCTACACCGCCGTGGACCTGCTGCTCCGGGAGCCGCACGGGTTCCCGGAGGAGCATGTGATCTTTCAACCAGAGCTCGTCGTGCGAGCATCCACTAGTGGATGAAGAACCGATCGCCGGCTGCGGATGCGGAATGCCGTCCCGTGACGCCCGGTTCCTCGCGGATCCCCCCTCCTCCGGCGGCGACGTGGTCGCTGAGGTGAGGCGCGGGACCCATCGCATCGAGCAAGCCCGCATCCCTGCGGGCCGGTTGCGGATGGGCGATTCCTCGGGGGACGCGAATCACGGAGACGGCGAGACACCGCTTCATGACGTCGCGCTGAACGCCTTCAGCATCGATACGACGACGGTCACGAACGATCAGTTCGCGGAGTTCGTTAACGCCACCGGCTATCGCACCGAGGCGGAGACGTTCGGATTCTCGGCCGTGTTCCACCTCGCCCTCCAGGCGCCCGCTGAGGATATCCTCGGGGTGCCGCCCGGCACGCCTTGGTGGCGCGGCGTGCGTGGAGCCGACTGGCGTCGCCCGGGCGGCAGCGCGTCGACCCTGGAGAACCTCGGGGATTACCCGGTTGTGCACGTGAGCTGGAATGACGCGGTCGCCTATTGCACTTGGGCGCAACGTCGGCTCCCCACAGAGGCGGAATGGGAGTATGCCGCACGCGGTGGCATCGTCGGCGCGAAGTACCCGTGGGGCGATCAGGAGGTCGACGCCGATCACTGGCGGGCCAATATCTTCCAGGGGCGGTTCCCGACCGAGAACACGCTCGAGGACGGGTGGCTGACGACGGCTCCGGTCTGCACGTTCGAGCAGAACGGCTACGGACTCTGGCAGCCGGTCGGCAACGTGTGGGAGTGGTGCGCCGACTGGTTCGACGCCGACTATTACTCCTCGTCGCCGGCGCGGGACCCGAAGGGTCCCGAACGAGGGACCTCTCGCGTGCTGCGGGGCGGCAGCTACCTCTGCCACCTTTCGTACTGCAATCGCTACCGCAACTCCGCACGGTCGAAGAACACCCCCGACTCCTCGATGGGCAACGCCGGCTTCCGGACGGTCGCGCTGTGACGGGCGTTGATCGCGAACCGCTTCCCGGTGCGCTCCTTAGAGTCCTCTCTGCGGAGTCAGTCGCCCTGCGGGCGGCCATGCAGGAGCCGTAACTGCGTTGCGCGGCACGGGCGGACGTTCGCCCACGGCGGCGAGCCGGCGGTCGAGTTCGGCGAGGGTCGGCTCCAGGATCAAATCCGGATCCGACATCGCAAGCAGCCTGATGGACCGTCGCTCGTGCGGCGGCTCGCGCGTCACAAGCAGCTGCGGGGCCAGCTCGGCGACGACCGCCCTCGCCACGGCGTCGGCCTCGAGGTGCTCGAGTTGCGAGTCGATCGAGAACCGCCACGCACGCGGGTGGGTGGCCCGCCACTGTTCGGTCGCGGCGAATCCAATTGGCTCGTGCGCCTCGAAGTAGTGCTCGAGCCCGTCGCGCGAGAGGTAGTCCTCGCCGGGCAGGAACGAGTCGTCGAGACGAGCAAGCCAGTCGTCGAGCGTCTTCTCGAGGCGCGCCTGCTCGGCCGCGTACTCGGTCTCGCCGCGCAGGTTGCGGCGCTGGTCGGGATCGGCTTGGTTGTCGTAGAGCAGCCAGGGGCCCGTTCGGGTGCGGACGAACGTGAATCGGCCGTCGCGTACCCCGCGATACTCGGCGATACCCGTTCGGCGCAAGCTCGAGTACGAGACGGGCGCACCTAGGAAGGCCGCGTCGGGTCCCGCTCCCGGCGCCGACAGATCGACGCCCGCGAGCCCGTCGGGTACCGGCAGGCCAGCGAACCCGAGCAGTGTCGGCATCAGGTCGGGGCTGTTGAACAGGTCGGCGACGACGTCGGGGACACGATCCGGGGCGCGCACGAGGAAGGGCACCCGCACCGACTCCTCCCACGGCACCAGCTTGTGGTCGATGCCCTGCGACCACAGCATGTCGCCGTGGTCTGCGGTGAACACCACGATCGTGTCAGGCTCGATGCCGTCGAGAAGGCGGCCGACACACTCGTCGATCGCGGCGATATGCGCGTAGTAGCCGCGCAGGTCGCGGCGCGCGTCGTCGGCGAACTCGTCGGGCACATTCGCGGGCAGGCGGATGTCGGCGTCGGCGTAGAGGTCACGGAAACGGTCGGGCGCAGTGTGCAGCGGGAAGTGCGGCGGGCCGTAGGAGACGACGAGGAAGAACGGGTCGTCGCTCGCGGCGACGAAGCCGAGGGCGTCGTCGGTCTGCGCGATCGCGTCGTAGCCGTCCCAGTACCGCTTCTCTGGGTCGTCACCCGCGTAGTAGGCGGAGTGGTTGTAGTCGTGCGTGCACTCGCCGACGCGCCAGTACTCGAACCCGAACCGTTCCTCCTCGGGGATGAAGTCCTCGCGGCGCTCGAAGCGGCCCTCTGGGCTGCCGAACAGGTGCCACTTGCCGATGTACCCCGTGCGGTAGCCGTGGCGCGCGAACTCGCGGGGCAACACCGGACCGGTCGGTCGCAGCGGCACGTCGTTGATGTACACCCCGTGCTGCAGGGGGTACTGCCCGGTGAGAAAGCTGGCGCGCGCCGGGCAGCAGACCGGCATCCCTGAGACGGCTTCCCGGTAGCGGATCGACTCGGCCGCAAGCGCGTCGATCCGCGGCGTGCGCGCATTCGGGTCGCCCGCATAGCCGAGCGAGCGTTCGCGCAGCTCGTCGGTGATGATGAGCAACACGCTGGGATGTCTGCTGCTCAACTCGCGCTCCGGGTCTCGTCGATGATGACGCCCACCTCCAGGTCGACGCCATGCCGCCCGGCGGGCAGGTCGAGCGTCTGGCCGTCCCAGGTTCGCACGCGCACGGGGAGCGGGGTATCGAGCTGCAGCAGAGCGTCGTCGAGGTCGACGGTGAGCAGCCCCGCGCGCGTCGCAACTCGAGCCGACAGCATCCGGATGCCGGTGCGCGCGGGCGCGACCGCGTAGCCCTCGTCGTCGAACCCACCCGGCCGGATGCCGAGCACATGCGTCACGAGGTCGCTCGTCGGCGTGCTGCTCCAGCCGTGGGCCGGACTCCCCCAGTGCCAGCACTCGCCGAAGGTGTCGTAGCCGTTCTCGAGGAACCTCGACCAGCGCCGAAACAGCGTCGGCAGCAGATCGGCCCGCCCCGCCGCAGCGACCGCGTCGTGCACGACCGACGAGAAGAACGGTTCGGCGCGCACGATCTCGCGTTCGGCATCCCAGTCGATGCGCTGCACGCCGGCGAGCCGGTCGGCGACCCGCTGCTCGATCGACGTCATCTCCGACGGAGCGTTCCAGCCACGATCGACCAGGCGGGTCTCGTCGGTCATCGCGGCGACGAGATCGCCGAGCCGCTCGGGGGGCACGAGCCCAGCGACGATCGCCGAGGCGAGCACGGCCTGCGAGACCGCCGGCATGCGTCGGCCATCGACGATTTGGTCGACGTAGAGCCGACGATCCGCATCCCAGAACTGCTCGAACCCGAGTTCGACCTCGGCGCGCAGGCTTCGCGCCCACTCGGCCCGCCCGGCATCGCCGAGCCACTCCGCGATCTCGGCGAACTCGTCCAGACCACGGGCCCACAGGGCGGTGAGGATTGCCGAACGTCCCGATGTGAACACGCTCGACCAGTCGACGAGCGTCCACTCCGGCACATCCGCGAGCGCGCCCTCCACGAGGTGACGGGAGAACCAGGAGAGGATGCGCTCCGCCGTCGCGAGCCGGGATCGCGTGTACTCCTCCCGCCGAGCGGCACGCGCGTGCAGCCAGACCGCGTGGATCCAGTGCAACGACCAGTCGGGGATCGTGAAGCCGCCGCCCGACTCGAAGTCGCCGACGACCGACATCGGCAGTAGCCCGTCGGCACGGGGCGAGTCGCACAACTCGAGGTGCCGTTCGACGAGGCTCCAGTCGGCGTTCGCGACGAGATGCACCGCGACGTGCACGACGCCGTCGCCGACCCACGCCCGCTGCTCGCGCGTCGGGCAGTCGGTGAGGGCGTCCGACGAGTTGAGCTGTACGGTGCGCAGACCGGCCTGCCAGAGCCGCTCGAGCTCGGCGTCGCTCGAGGCGAATCCGGCATCCCCCGCGAAGGGCGAGAGCCGCTCGCGCAGCCGCAGCTGCGGGATGCCGACCGTCGCGTCGACGGGCGGCGTGAGGAGCGCGGCGACGAACCGCATCCCGTTCGTCTCCACCGCGCGGAACCCGGGCGAGCCCGCCGCGACGACGACCCGCGCCCCCGCTCGCGGCAGGTAGCGGTTGTCGGCCGCGGGGTCGAAGGGGTGCTCAAGGTAGGCCAGGTCGATCGTCGTGCCCTCGGGTGCGACGACATCGACTTCGACGAGCCCGGAGACGACCCGGCCGAAGTCGAAGGTCAGCAGCAGGGGTGAGTCGGGACTTGCCATCGCCGACTCAGCGGGCGGCTCGTCGTGGACGCGGCGCAACGCCTCGTGCACGACCTCGACGGGCATCGACCCCCTCGGCGCGACGGGCACGCGACGCACCGCCGTGGCGACGGCCGTCACGGTCTCATCGCCGAGCGCCGGGAGAGTGCTCAACGGCAGCCGCCCGAACGGGTAGGCGGGCGGTGCCGACCGACGCGGGCCTGGATGCACCGGTCGCTCGAGTCGCACGGGCGGCCACTCCGCGCCATCGACGGCGAGCCATCCCGCTGGCAGCGCGCGTTGATCGAGCACTTCGACCGGCAACGCCGAGATGCCCTCAGGCTCGGGACCGGGATCCCACGCTTCGAGCGGCGATGCGGTCCACTCGGGGCCGGTCGCGACCGTCGCCCAGGCCGCGTCGATGACGAGGCAGGGCCTGCTGCCCAGTCCGTCGAGGACCGACGCCCGCTGCCAGTGCGCGTTGTCCGATCCGTAGAACGTCACCAGCGCGACGATGACGTTGGCCCCGGTCACGAGTGCGGGCGCGAGGTCGATCAGGTCGGCGGTGCGACGGTGCGGCTGCGAGCGCGAGGGGCCCCGCCCGAGCTCTATGCCGTTGACCC